>RPQK01000058.1 GCA_003819755.1 Acidobacteriota bacterium
GAGGTCACACTGCACGTCGAGGGTCAAGCAACTTTGGGCAGGGTCCTCGATGCGCTGGAGGCCAGGTACCCGATGCTGCGCGGCACTATCCGCGACCAAGTAACTCAAGAGCGGCGGCCTTTCGTGCGGTTCTTCGCCTGTCAGGAGGACCTTTCGCACGCGCCGGCGGACACGCCGCTGCCCGGACCGATAATTGCGGGAACCGAGCCTTTTCTACTCGTGGGTGCCATGGCTGGCGGGTAAATTGAACCGCGCAAAAGCCAAATCCGTACGATAGAAAAGAGGGGGGACCTATGCAAAAACACCAAACAATTCTGGCCAGCGTGTTTCTGGTCTTCGGTATTCTCGACTTGATCGCTATCGTGGTCCTGATGACGATCTTCGGCTTCGGGAGCGCGATTCTGTTCACAGTCGGGGCGCAGGACCCGAGTATTCCGGAGCCGGTCAAGTTCCTGCCCGCCGGCGTCGGCCTTTTCATCTCGATCATCGTTGCCCTGGCCGGTCTCCCGAATCTGATTGCCGCCTACGGGCTGTTTAAGAACCGGCCCTGGGGCATGATCGCGGCGCTGTTGGTGGGTATTCTGAACCTTCTGCATTTCCCGATCGGCACTGCGGGCGGCATTTACGCGATCTGGGTGTACACCAACTCCCGGG
Organism: Acidobacteriota bacterium; assembly: GCA_003819755.1. Classification (GTDB taxonomy): domain Bacteria; phylum Acidobacteriota; class UBA6911; order RPQK01; family RPQK01; genus RPQK01. The sequence goes on from RPQK01000058.1 coordinate 655, forward strand.
ACGTGGGTCAACGCAGCCCGGTCGTACTGTAGGGGAGCGCCGTCAAGCAAAGGCCCTGGGTTTTATCCACGAACCAACACGAACGAACACGGACAAAAACGTCTTTGTTCGTGTTCGTTCGTGTTGGTTCGTGGATAAAACCCAGGGCCTTTGCTTGACGGCGCTTGGATTTCCTTCGTAACCGCAGTCCGGCTTCAGTTTTCTAGTGCGTGGGGGCCGCGTGTTCCTGGATGTACTCCTGCTTTAACCCGAGTTTCTCGGGTGCGTGCAGAACCAGCATCTTCATTCTCACGTCCGCGGGAACTTCGGCTCTGGTTGCCTTCGAGACCAGTACCATCAGGGTAATAGCGAGTGGAACGGCCCAGATGGCCGGCTGTTCCGATAGAATCCTCAAGAGCGGATGCGCGGTCCAGAACCATCCCAGGTCCAACCATTTCAGGTCGCTGAAACTCGTCAGCGATATGGCCCCGACGGCCAGCAGCCCTCCGGCAAGCATCCCGGTTGCGGCGCCTTTCATAGTCAAACCACGCCACCAGACGCTCATGAAGAGCAGCGGGAAGTAACTTGCAGCGGCAATCGCGAAAGCCTGCCCGACCATGAAATTGATCTGAAACGGCTCGACGAACGTCCCTGCGACGACTGCACCGGAGCCAAGTATCACGGCACCCAGCCGGAACATTCGCATCCGCTGCTGCTGGCTCGAGTGGGGACGCAGAATGCGCCCGTACACATCATGGGCCAGAGCACCCGTCATTGATACGAGGAGTCCGCTGAAGGTGCTCATGAAAGCGGCAAAAGCGCCGGCACACGTTATGCCGCTCATCAGCGATCCAAGACCGGGAAGGACCTCATTCAGGACCCGCGGTAGTTCCAGGACGATCTTGTCAGTCCCCTTTGCCCCGGTCGCGGCGTACAGCTCGGGGAGCAGATTGCGCCCGATCACCCCGAATATCGGCGGAAAGATGTAGAAAACCCCTATAAGAATCATTACCCACATGGTGGTTCGCTTTGCCGCTACGCCGTCGGGATTAGTGTAGAAACGAACAAGAATGTGGGGCAATCCCGCCGTGCCACAAACCAAAGCGATAATCAGTGAATATGTGTAGAGAAGGGCGAATGGCCGCGATTTCTCGGCCGGCACCTCAGCGGCCCGGGCGGCCTTTGACGTGAGCGGGCCGAATGGAGCAAGCCAGACTTGATCGGAAGGCGCCTTTTCGGGAAGAGGCTTGCGTATCGCCTGCTGATCGTTCCCGGCTCCAGGGGCTCGGTACCCCGGCGACGCCAGAGAGGCGGAAACCGGTTCCAGTGACGGGCCGTTGGCTGCCAATTGCGTCCCGTAGTGTCCGTAAACCGCCATCAGGACGAAAACCGGGACCGATATCGCGAACATCTTCAGCCAGTACTGAAAAGCCTGCACGAGCGTTATCCCCTTCATACCGCCCAGCGCGACATTTAGGGTGATCACGGCGCCGACGAGCAGCACCCCTCCCCAATAAGGCATTCCGGGGATGATGTAGGCGAGAGTCGTGCCAGCGCCTTTCATCTGCGGCATGGTGTAGAAGAAGCCGATGAAGAGGACGAAAATCACGGCGATCTTTCTAAACAGCGGCGAGTCGAACCGTCCTTCGGCGAAATCGGGGATGGTGTAAGCACCAAACCGGCGCAAAGGGCCGGCGATGAAGAGGAGGAGGAAAAGGTAGCCGCATGCATACCCGACCGGGTACCAAAGGGCATCATAGCCGGCGCTCATCACCATCCCGGCCACGCCCATAAACGAGGCAGCGCTCAGGTATTCACCGGAGATCGCACTGGCGTTCCAACCGACGCTGACGCTGCGGCCGGCAACGAAGAAATCGCTCGCCGTTTTGGATTTCTGTGCGGACCAGAACCCCATGACGATGGTTGCGATGACAGTGGCGGCGCTGAAAATAATCACCCACGGATCGATGGTCATAACCTAGTCCTGCAGTTGACGACTTTCAGCGTTGGGTTCTTGGGCCGCGACCTCGCGCCACTCCCGTTCCTCCAGCGCGATCGAGTACCGAATGAAGATCCAGGCGATAATCCAGACCGCCGGGAAAAATCCAACGCCGAGGACCGCCCAAGTCAAGGTGAAACCCAGCACTTGGCGCCCCATCAACTCAGGGGCCAGATAGTTAAGGACCGGCAGGCCGAACAGCACTGACAGGAAGGCAACGACGCAGGCCACCGACACTCGCAACTGTCGCCGCATGAGTATTCTTAGAAACTCTTCGCTGTGAATATCTATACCGCGGGATGGAGAGGGCATGAAACAGCTATACCACGGGATCGGGCGAGACTTACAGCCGGCCCGGAAAGGATCCCAGAGACCTCAAGAACCTGACGACTCTCACCGCTTGCATGGTCGATCAACCAAGCCAGACGACCGAACCGCAGGAGCGGCGCGAGGAGCTCGGGTGGGCTCTAGTCTCTGTCCCTTTCGGCAAGGAGCTGCTTGATTGTCTGCTCCAGGACTCCGATGCGCTCCTTAAGGTCTGCCGTCTCACTATTCTGACGATCGATGACTTTCGCCTGGGCGACCGTGTATAGCGTCAGTTCCTCGATCTTCTCAAGCAGTCTCATCTGGAACTGGCCCACGTCCACGCCGTTCTCCTGGATTTCGCCTGCATTCGGTACATTCGGAAGGTGCTTCTCCCTCGTCACGTACTGCTCAAGCTCGGAGAGCGGCATCAATTGGTAGTCCCGCCCAAACACGTAATCCGGAACTGCGATGGCTGGCGCACCGTAGACTATCGTCCCCCTCACCCGGACGTCCCCGGCGACGTCGAGGCGAGCCGTCGGCGTGCTCGTTCCGATCCCGACGTTCCCGGTATTGAGCACAACCATGCGCTCGGTCGCGAGATCCCGGTCGATAAAGGAAAAACGTCCATTTTGATTCTTATCGGAGGCAATGAACGCGAGCGCCCCGTATTCGACCATGCTTGTTCCAGCGCGGCCCCGAAACTGCACTTTGCCCAGGTAGTCGTTCGCAAGGATCTCGAGCGGTTGGTACTGGTTCCTCGAGCCCTCTCAAAGAGAAAAGCGGGAGCGTGACCTGCGGTTGTGTCGTTATATCGTCGAAACTTGCCGATCGCCTGGCTGCCCTCGACCACCAGTTGCCGATCCGGGCTCGTTGTCCCGATCCCCACTAAAGTCTCGGTGGTCACCGCGTTAAATCCTCTCACGCCTCCGAGAACGAGGCTGTTGGACTGGCTGACATAGGCCCGGTATCCGATTGCTGTCGCATTGGTGACAGGGGTCGTGCCCGGCGAGGTTCCGGGATCCAGGTCTGCATGCGCACCAAGGAACGTATTGTTGGGTTCGACGGTATTGTGACCCCCGGAAAGGTAGCCCAGCGCCGTAATTCGCGTGCCGCTCTGGTTGATGTTGCCGGCGGCAACGCCAAAGAAAGAGTTGTAGGAGCCCGTGGTGTTGTCATCCCCGGTGCTTCGGCCGAAGAAGGAATTGTCGTGTCCGGTCGTGTTCGCAAAGCCGGCGCCGCCGCCGAAGAACGAGTTGAAGCTCCCCTCCGTGTTTGCGAATCCGGCGGAGGCTCCGAAAAAGGAGTTGCAGTTCCCGACCGAATTGTACTGGCCGGCATTCATGCCGTAGAAGCTGTTGGCCCCACCCTCGGTGTTGGCATATCCGGCAAAGCGACCGAAGAAGGAATTAGCGTAACCGGTTGTATTGGAGGCGCCGGCCACGCCGCCAAAGAAGGAGTTGGCATAGCCCGAGGTGTTCGCCCCTCCTGCCCCAGTACCGAAGAAATTGTTACTGTTGGTCTCCGTAGCAAGAGGCTGGGAACCGACGAATCCACCGAGCGCGGTCAGCGGCCGGCCGTTCACCAAAAACCCTTTTGTGGACTCGACGTATCCGTCGACCGTGAAGGTGGATGTTGGCTGCGTGGTGTTGATCCCGATCCGGCCTTCCCCGTCAACCAGCCATCGCGCCTCACCCTTCGTCTCGTCGAACAGTCCGAGCGAACCGTCCCCGCTTTCGTGGCTGCGCAGCACGTACTCGTGTCCACCCGGCTGGGTATCCTCAATCGCCAACCCTGGATCCGCTCCCTTCACGTGGAGCTTGGCTCCGGGCACTGAGGTGCCAACCCCCACTCGTCCTTCCCGGTCGACGCGAATACTGTTTTCCGGTGCCTCCGCTTCGACCGTTATTGGCCACTTCTCGCCTGCAGTCTGTTCGGACACAGCCTTCCCTGCCCGAATTTCAAACCACCCCGACTGTACCTCGCTTTTCAAGGGACTGGCGGGGCCGGCATCCCCCCAAGCGGCGGCTTGTCCGACCACCTCCCACTTGTAGATGCCGTCGGGCCGCGGCCGCCCCTCGTCGTCAAGCAGGCTGAACCGCGGCCATTCGCCGGCCGGGTGCGACCGTTTCACATAAAGCCCTTGCGGTCCCGAGACCACAAGCAGCACTCCTCGGTCGGAAACAAAACTGGGCCACTCAACCCACGAGTCTCGGCAGATCAGCTCCTGTCGCTGAGTTGAGGCGGGTGAATCCTGGGTGAAGACGACGACGGTAAGATTGAAACAGAGCGTGACGATGACGAAAAAACGTCGAAGACGCATGGCTCACCTCCACCGTGAGGACGAGCCGGCAGAAAGGCAGGCCGGACTGAAAAGATCAAACAACCAAAGCGAGAGCCGCCCCCTCGCCGGCTCCTATCGTAGACGCAGAAAGGAAAGTCTGGGAAGCAAAATCAATGGGGCGTGCTAAAGCCGAGCGTCGCCGAGTGGTCGCGGCTGAGATGTCCGCCTTTTACCGCACACAACTCGGACCGTGTAAATTGACTGTAAACTCGAGCCCGGGTGAGCCTTGTTCCACTCATGCTTGCCGCCGGGCGATGTAGAATACCGCTGTGCTCAAGGTTCGGCGGCCTTCTGCGCCTGCGTTCATCCTGGCTGTTCTCCTCGTGTGTCTGCTCGTTAGCGGAGTGCTGGTGGTCCGCCTGATCGATCGGCTAAGCCAGACCGAACTGCAGGAGCGGCGCGAGGCCCTCGAGGCGGGCATGCTCGGCTTTCGAGCCGCCCTGGCAGGGAACCTGTTCCGGGCGATGTCCGAATCTCATCCCGGACCCCCCGGCCTCTTCTACGATGAGCGACTCCATGAAGAGCTGGCCGATCAGTTCATGAGGAACAGTCGACGAACCGGGGAGACGCGACTGGTGTCGGGTCTTGCCCTCGGCACGCGAACCGAAAATGGGGAGATCCGTTACGAGCAGTTTGATCCGGGCAAAGGCAAGTTCATTGGTGCGGCATGGCCGCAAGAAATAGCGGGCCTGCGGGCCGCCCTCCAACCAGCGAAAGCCGAGGACAAGCCGAACACAGACCGGAGGCTCGGTTTCTCGTTCCTGCTCGCCGGCGAGCGACCGATGATCGCGCTCCCTCTGATGTCCCCAGAGCCGGGTTCCGGCAGTTGGGCGGGCCCTGAGGGCCCGGTACTGCGAAGAGGCCCGAACGGCGCCGGCGGGGATCGAATCACCCAATGGGAAGCGCGCGAGCGCGGCGCTGCGGGAAGAGCCGGGCTTAACCGAAAATTTGATCCGGGTAGTCCGGGGCCGCGGGAGCGCGGGTGGCGAATCCTGCCCGAATTCGCCGGCAGTCCTCCGCCGCCAAGGCCGGCCGAAGGTTCCCCCCCCGACGGTTTTGGATTTCCGCCGCGAGGCGGGCTCCAAGGCGCAGGCGTTCGAGTTGTTGGCTGGTGTTTCCTCGTTCTCGATTTTCACGAACTAAAAACCGTCCTCATTCCTCAACTTCTTGAACGTCACTTCCGCGGCCGGGAGCGTGAATTCGGGCTGGCATTGATCAGTCCTACGGAAAGTCGGGTCATCCTGCAGGCCGGGCCGTCGGTTCAGTTCGGACCTGATTGCCGGCTGGATGCCGTGGTCAACCTGATTGAAAGGCGACCATTCCCTGGCGATCCCCGGGGCTCCAGACCGCTGTCCGACGCGGCTCACGGTCTGACGCTCAGTCAAGTATACGGAGGCCAGTGGAACGGCTGGGTCCTGGCGGCCAGGCACGAGACCGGCTCGCTCGAGTCGGTGGTCGGACGTGGTCGCTCCCGATCGACCGCGATTGCGCTCGGCTTCTTGGCGCTTCTTGGAGGTTCGGGGATCGTTTTGGTTTGGACGTCCCGAAAGTCGAGAGAGTTGGCCAGGCGTCAAATGGAGTTTGTAGCGGGCGTCTCTCATGAGCTCCTCACCCCCCTCTCGGTCATTCGCACAGCCGCCTCCAATCTCTCCAGAGGCTTGATCAGCGACAAAGAGAAAGCGCTCGAGTACGGGAAGACACTGGAAAGGGAGAGCAAGCGGCTCTCGAAGATGATCGAGCAGGTGCTCGGTTTCGCTGCGCTTCAGGCTGGGACCAATGGGCGGCGCAGTGAACCTGTTGACGTGAGCCCGTTGTTGCGGGAGATCCTGTCCGATTACCGTTGCTCATTGGAGCCCAGGGGCTGGGAGGTCTGTGAGCAGATCGAGGCAGTTGGAAAGGCGCACATTGACCGGCGAGTCCTCGAAAGCTGTCTCTACAATTTGATCGATAACGCCACCAAGTATGCGGAATGCGGCCGTTGGCTGCGCGTGACGGCTTCTCGAGATCAGGGGAAAATCAAGCCCCGTGTCCGTATCACCGTAGAGGATCACGGTCCGGGGATCGCAGACGAGGATTTGCGGCATATCTTCAAGCCCTTTTACCGAGGTCGGGGCCTTGCTGCTTCGAACGTTCCCGGAGCAGGGTTGGGCCTAAGCATCGTCAGGCAGCGTCTTCGCTCTCTGGGCGGCGACATTTCAGTGACTTCTACTGCTCAAGGCTGCGCCTTCTCGGTGGTCGTGCCTGGCGCAGAATGACAAGGATGTTATGACAACAGGTCGCGTTTTGATGGTAGAGGACGAGGCAGGGCTCGTCCTGACTTTGGGAGACCTCCTCCGAAGCGAAGGCTACGAAGTGGAGAGCACCGCCAGCGGGGAGCAGGCCTTCCGCATGGCGACCGGGCGCGCATTCGACCTCGTGCTTCTCGATGTTATGCTCCCGGACATGAGCGGCTTCGACGTTTGCCGTTCCCTGCGGGAGTCCGGTTGCGATACTCCGATCCTCATGCTCACCGCGCGCACCCAGGTTATTGACCGGGTCCTCGGCCTACGGCTGGGTGCCGACGACTACCTCACCAAGCCCTTCGACCCCATGGAGCTCCTGGCCCGCATGGAAGCGCTGCGGCGACGCCTGTCCAGCCGTTCGACCTCTCAGATCCTGCGCTTCGGTTGCGTTGACGTCGACTTCCGCAGCACCGAAGTCCGACGGGACGGCAAGCAGGTAGAGCTGTCGGCTCGGGAGTTCGAATTACTCCGGTATTTCCTGGAGAACCGGGGAGCGACGATTCCGCGCCGGCAACTGCTTCGCGATGTCTGGGGTTATGACTCCCGAGTCTTCACCCGCACCGTGGATGTGCACGTCAGCTTCCTGCGTCAGAAACTGGAAGTCGATCCCAAGAGCCCCAAGCACCTGCTGACTGTCCGCGGCTTGGGCTACAAGTTCGTGATGGGCGGCTAAACCAAGCAGAAGTCATCCACGAAGTCTTGCCCCCGGTAAACTCCCCGTAAACTCCGATTTTGCGAACGCTTTACTGCGCTTCTCGCTTCTCCTGTGTCTATTTAGATGTACGAAAAAGGAGAAGAAGACATGTCATGTAACCGGACAGTTTGGTGGCTTCCTGCCGTTGTTTTCCTGTTAACCGCAGTCGTCGTTTTCCCTCAAACCCGGCGTGCCGGGCCATCCGGTCGGATGGCGGGGGTGCCAGTGGGAGGGCCAGGCGGCAGCATCAGTTTCCTGAAGCAGGCTCTTACCGAAGCCGGCGCCCCAACCCTCTCTTCTGCGCAAGAAGAGCAGCTCGACCAATTGATCAGTTCTTACCGGGAGTCGATGTTCCCATCAAGCCCTGATGAAAACCTGGTGACGGCCAGAAGCGCGTTTCAGGAGTCGGTTCTCTCGGGCGACTTGACCGGCGCCAAGGCAGCTGCGGCCACGCTGGCCAAGCTCCAGACGGCGGCCATGCAAGAGCGGCTCGAAGGGCAGGCGGCATTCATGATCCAGGCAATGGCGATTCTGAGCCGGGATCAGGTGAACAAGCTCGTCGCTGAATTTGAGACTGCCGGACTGTTCGAGCTCTTCCAGCGGCTCGCCGGGCCTGGCATGGGACGGCGAGGGCCCGGCGGCCCCGGATTTGCTCCTCCGATGTAAAAGGTGTCACCGATGAGCAGATGGACCTTGGTCGGATACTCGCTTCTAAAGGACCTCAACGACCGCAAGGACCTCAAGGACATTACTTCCCTTTCCGTCGTTGAAGTCTTTGGGGTCCTTGGGGTCCTTGAGGTCCTTCAGTCCTTCAGAAGCAACAGAAAGCCGGCCAGAGGCCCCATCAAAGGAGATGAGCAAGTGATGGGTAGATTGAAGTTTTTTCTGATTCTCGCCCTGATGGGCTTGGTTCTCGTGGCGGTGGGCGCACTGGTGGCGGGTCAGACCCCGGAGGCGGCTTCGAAGAGCAAACCGGATCAGTCCATTCACGGGACGGTCATGGACGCGGACGGCCTCCCTATTCCGGGAGCGACAGTGGAGCTGAAGGGGACACTGATCCGTACCGAAACGGACGATCAGGGGACATTTGTCTTTTCCGGCCTTCCTGCCGGGACCTGGACAGTGGTGGCCTCCTCACCCTCCTTTCAAACCAGTGAAACGAATGTCAGTCTGATTACCGGCCAGCACCTCAAGCTCGACATCAAGCTTGATGTCGCTCCACTGGATTACGAAGTCACCGTCCGCTCTGATGTTCCGAAACTGATGGAGGCTTCCGAAAGCATCGGGGTAGTTTCGCTCTCACCGGTTCAGATCGCGACCCTGCCCAGCCTTGGCGAAAAGGACATCTTTCGCTCAATACAGCTGATGCCCGGGGTCAGCGCCAGCAACGAGGCTTCGGCCGGGCTGTTCGTTCGTGGCGGGACACCGGACCAGAACCTCGTGCTCTTCGACGGATTCACCGTCTATAACGTCGACCATTTTTACGGCATTTTCAGTGCTTTCAACGCCCAGGCGGTGAGAACATCACCATGCACAAGGGCGGCTTCGAGTCCAAGTACGGCGGCAGGATTTCGAGCGTTGTCGAACTGGACGGTCGCAGCGGCAATCGCGAGGAAATTGCCTTCGGCGGAGGAGCGAGCCTTCTCAGCTACAACGGCTATATAGAGGTCCCACTTGGCGGGAAGGCGTCGGTCCTGTTTGCCGGGCGCCGCTCGTTTCAAAGCCCGTTAAGCAACCGGATTCGTGGGGCCGGCTTCACCTGGCTGCGCCAATGGGGCGATAGCTTCTCGTCATCGGTCGTTCTGGCTCACTCCCGCTATTTCAGGGACCGCGACCGGCGATCCAAGATGACTATCAAGGACCCGGACACCGACGAGGAGACCACCACGGAGCGCGGATCGGCGGAAGGAAATCGACTCGAGGACTCGACCATTTCCATCAATAACGCACTCACCCTCGGCTATCGGCACCTCGTCGAGTTCGGTGCCCAAGCCACCCGCAACGACATCAGCTACCGGTTTAACATGAGCGAGGCGGATGCCAGCCTGGACCGCACGCAGAGAGGAACGCAGTATTCGCTCTACCTTGGCGGACGAGGAGACGCTTCCCGTGAGGAAAGCGGTTCACTCGAGGGAGCACCCTGGCTGGCTTACCTACTGTAGTTCCAGGGCCGTGTGCGCGGCTCTGTGACTGGGCCAGCCTGCGTTCCGTGTCCGAGGGTCAGTTGGGGTAAGATGGATGGAACTTCTTCCTCACTGATTCTGAAAAGGACGGATCGTGCGAAAAGGTCGAATACTGTGGTTGGCAGCGGCGATCGCTCTTTTAGCCGCCCTCGGCATTGCCGCCTATAAATACTTCCGGGTCGAACCCCGGCTTCGCGCCGAGATGATTCGCGTCATCGAGCGCGACTTTGATGGCACGGCTGAAGTTGGGGAACTGCGGATTTCCGGCTTCCCGGTCATCAGTGTGACGGGTCGGAAGCTGGTCCTCAGACGACACAACGACGAGGAGTTCCCTCCGCTGGTTTCCATCGACGAGTTCCGGGCGACGGCTGGCATTCTCGGCATCCTCCGCTCTCCACGACGCATTGATCACGTCTCTCTCAAAGGACTCCAGATCCATGTTCCTCCTGACCGGGAGGAAGACGACAAGAAGGACCGCCCCGACAGTAAAGAAGGGAACGGCCTGAAGAAGGCCGCGTTCGTCGTACAGACGGTTGAGGCTGACGGCACGGTCCTGCGGATCCTGCCAAAAAAAGTCGGCAAGCAGCCGCTCGTTTTTGAGTTGTACAAGCTGAAGTTGAAGGAGGCTGGCACGGGCCAGCCGATGAAATATGAGGCGGTCCTGAAGAACGCTACGCCGCCCGGCTTGATCGACACCGAGGGAGAATTCGGCCCCTGGGACACCGAGCATCCGGGGAATACTCGGACAATCGGGGAGTACACCTTTAAAAAAGCCGACCTTTCCGTCTTCAAAGGGATCTCCGGCATCCTCTCTTCCGAGGGGAAATTCGGCGGCGTGCTTCGCCGGTTGGAGGCTGACGGAACAACAGATACCCCGGATTTTACGATCACCAGGGCGGGGAACGCGGTGCACCTCCGCACCCGTTTTCACGCCATCATCGACGGGACGGACGGCGATACTCTGCTGCAGCCGGTGACTGCACGATTTGGAAGATCAGAAATCGTCTGCCGGGGTGGGGTCTACGAGAAGGAAGAAACGAAGGGGAAGTCGGTTGTCCTCGATGTCGACATGAAGCAGGGTCGAATTGAGGACGTTCTGAAATTCGCGGTTCGAGCGCCGGCCCCGATGGTGGGACCCGCTTCGTTCAAAGTCAAAATGGAAATACCACCGGGAGACCAGGAGGTCGTGCAGAAGCTGCGACTCAAAGGATCCTTCCAGCTGGCCCGTTCGGAATTTTCCGACCCGCAGGTGCAGGAGAAGATCGAAAGCCTGAGCCTCAAGAGTCGCGGCGAACATGACGAAGAAACCGATGAGCGGATAGTTACCAACCTGCGCGGAAATTTCGAGCTCCGTGATGGCACGGCTCGGTTTTCGCAACTCTCGTTCAGTGTGCCCGGCGCGCAGATCCGGCTCGACGGCCACTACGGGCTTGTAAGCGAAGACCTGGAGTTCAAAGGCAAGCTCTTCATGCAGGAAAAGCTGTCCAAGACGCAGACGGGCTTCAAGAGTGCGCTTCTGAAGGTACTTGACCCATTCTTCAAAGGGGAAAAAGCCGGAACCGAGCTCCCGATCAAAATCACCGGCACCCGCCAATCTCCCAAATTTGGTTTGAACTGGTAGGAGTCACTTTCCCTTTGTCCCGCGCGGCGAAAAGGCATATAACTCCGCTGAAAACAAAGAGGAGGATCGATGCTCTACACCAGACGAGACTTAGGAAAAATTGCGCTCGCCGCCGGAACGGCCGCCGCTTTCCGGACGTCCAAGCCGAACTCGACCTTCGGTGGAGTCCAGATCGGCGTCATCACGTACAGCTTCCGCACGCTTCCCGGCAGCGCCGAGGAGACCCTCAAGTATTGTGTCGACTGTGGAATCAGCGGGATAGAACTGATGAGTAACGTTGCCGAAAGCTATGCCGGGGCACCCGCACCTCCGGGACGCGGATTCGGACCGGGCGGAGGACCGCCTCCGGGGGCGGGGAGGCCGGGTGCAGGCGCGCCGGCAGGCGGACGTCCAGCCCTAACCCCCGAGCAGCAGGCCGCCATGCGGAAGGGCGCTGAGGAACTGAAGCAATGGCGCCTCTCTGTGTCGATGGACAAGTACAAGGCTTTTCGGAAGATGTACGAAAACGCGGGTGTCAAGATCCACGCCTTCAAGCTCCCGCCCACCATGGCGATGTCGGACCAGGAGTATGAGTACATCTGGGACGTGGCGAAGACTCTCGGGGCGGATCACATCACAATGGAACTGCCGACCGACGACGCTCTCCTGAAACGCGTCGCGGACTATGCCGCCAAACGCAAACTCCGCATTGCCTTCCACACGCATGGGCAGGGCGGCTCCTCCGGTTTTGACAAGGTGCTCGGAGCATCGAAATACACGGCTCTCAACTTCGACGTCGGGCACTACTACGGTGTCAATGGCGAGTCCCCGGTCCCGATCATTGAGAAGTACCACGACCGTATGGCCAGCCTGCACCTGAAAGACCGTAAGGGTCCGAACTCGGCCTCCGCGGGCGCTGGCCCGGGTCGCGGTGGCGCCAACATGCCCTGGGGCCAGGGCGAAACGCCGCTCAGGGAAGTCCTGCAGGTGATGAAAAACAGGAAGTACCGGTTCCCGGCTTTTATCGAGTACGAGTACAACACCCCCGAAGGGTCCGACGTCTTGACGGAAGTCAAAAAATGCGTCGAGTTCTGTCGGGCGGCGCTTGCCTGACGATGCAACCAAAGCCCGCCGCCGTCTCAGGGGCTGCTCCGACTCACCGAAGCGACGCCAGGGAGGAGCGTCTGGGCTTCGGTTCAGGCAGCACCGGTGGGATTTCCTGTCGGGTTCCGGAAGGCAGCGTGATGGCGACACCGGGCTTCACCGGTCGGCCGAAGTCCGGGTAGACGCCGTCCCAACTGAATCTCTGGGCGCGGACGCTGCGGTTTCCCCAGCCGCCGTCCGGCCGCTGCATGCCGTGGTAGACAATCCAGTCTTCGGTTCCATCGGGTGATTGGGTGAACGACGCATGTCCGACGCCATAGGCCTGATCGCTTTTGCTGAAAACCGGTCCCCGCTTGGTCCATGATTGGGGGCGCATGACCTGGCCGTCTGTGCACGTCAGCAAACCGAGGCAATAGTCCTCGGTCCAGCTGCCGCTCGCCGAGTAGACGACATGGATCACCTCGCCTCGCCGCAAAATCTGTGGTCCTTCGTTCACCTGCGGAGTCCCGATCGTTTCCCACGGTTCCGTCGGGGTCGAAATCAACACCCTCGGCCCGCAAATCGTGCCCGGGTCCGACATGGGGGCGACGTAGAGATTTTGGCGGACGTTTGTCGTCCCTTCCCAGCCGGACCACACGAAGAACATCCCGCGAGCGCCCAGGTCGAGCACGGTGCCGTCAATCGCCCATCGATCGCTCGGGTCGCTGATCTTGCCGCGGAAAACGTAACTGCCCTGTGGGTCATTCTCTTTGCTTTCGAGGACGTACATCCGATGGTTCTCGTTCTTCCCGTTATCCGCGGCAAAGTAGATGTACCAGCGGTCCTTCAGGAAGTGCAGCTCGGGTGCCCAGATTTCCTTGGAGTAGGCGGTCCCCGGGGGCGGAGTGTATACCGGCTGCCATGTCCCGCGATTGCCGATCTGGCTCAGGTCGCGGCTCTTGCCCACGATAATCCCGGGCTCCCGGGGGGAAGTGCGGCAGTAATAGTAATATCCATCCTTGAAGGATACCCAGGGATCGGCGGCAGGCGCTGGAACAATAGGGTTGGTGAAGGTCGCGGATTGCAGAAAAAGGACCGCAGCCAGGCCGAAACTTCCGAGCGAGATCCTGGCTATCGGCGGGTGCACTGTTTCTTCTCCGCTTCCGTGCTTCAAGTGCTCCCGGTTATATCGAAAAACGGCGAGAAGCGAAAGGGGGGATTGTCACCCCCTCGCCCCAGTGTTGGATCTGTACAAACGCCCGCTGAAACAACCGCGCTGGGCGCGCAGGCGTCGCGGACACCCACGGGTGCGACCCTCATTCCCGCTTTTTTCCCGCGTAACGCGGGTTGTATTTCCCTTGCTCCGCGAAGCCGCCGAGCTCGGGACGCATGGGGCTGTAACGAGGATAGCTGTCGAAAACGTCCTCTTGCCCCGGTTCGTACCTCGGGTCGCCTTGTTCACGAAGCGCAGCAGCCAGCGTTTCGGCCAGCTCGCGCCGGACCGCCTCATGCTCGGAGCCGCCCGCCAGGTTGTTCAGGCAGTCAGGATCCCGGGAAACGTCGTACAGCTCCTCGGCGGGGCGCTTTTCGAGCGCCAGGCGGGCAAGCCGATCTGCCTGTTTCAGCGAGGCGACGACCAGCTCCTTGGTGGGTGACGGGTCAATGTCGTGGTACCCGTCCGGGTCTCCGGCGGGCCAGCGATCGGGCTTCAGGTTGTGAATGTAGAGATGGCGCGCGGTGCGGATTGCGCGCGCGGGATAGCCGAGATTGTCGAACCGGGCATGCGAGTGCCGTTCACGTCCGCAAAGGACCCAGCGATTTTCCACACTCCTGCTGCCTGCTGACCCGGCGAGCAACGGCACGAGGCTCTTGCCAACCAGCCCTCCTGGGGGGCGTACCCCCGCCGCCTCGAAAAACGTCGGGGCGAAATCGACGAAACTCACCAGAGCCTCGCTGGTCCGTCCTCCTTTGACCCGGCTGGGCCAGCGCACGGCCAGAGGCATATGAATGCCGTACTCGTAGAGATTGGCCTTCGCCCGGGGAAAAGGGAAACCGTTGTCCGAGGTCACCACCACGAGCGTGTTGTCTGCCAGGCCGCGAGAATCGAGAAGCTCGAGCATGCGGCCGAGGTGCCGGTCGAACCACTCGACCTCCAGGAGGTAATCGAGGATATCGCTCCGGACCTGCTCGGTGTCCGGCAGGAACTTCGGGACCTCAACATCCTCGAGCCGCTTGCCCGCTCTTCGTCCTGAACCGGGATCGTACTGACGGTGCGGCTCCTGCGCGCCATACCAGAAACAGAAGGGCTGGTTCGCCGAACGTTGTTTGATGAATGCCTCAAAGTTGGCGGCGTAGTCGATCTGACCGATACGAGGGGATGGCGGCTCTGTCCTGGCTGAGCTGAAATCCACCCCGGCCGGGTTTCGCTTCCGTCCGCTGATTTGCCAGTTGCCCGGCCCCCATGCCTTCCCGGTGAAACCCACCTGGTAGCCGGCCTTTTCGAGGGCATCCGGGTAGACGGCTAAATCCGCCGGAAAACTGCTGGCATGAGTCCCCGCTTCCCGCAACTGCCAGATATGTCGTCCGGTCAGGATCGCCGCCCGATCCGGGCTGCACTGCGGCGCCGCGCAGAAGGCATTTCGAAAGAGCACGCCTTGGCCGGCGACACGGTCAAAGGCAGGCGTGCGCACCGCACGGCAGCCGTTCGCTCCCAGGTCGCGCCATGAGAGGTCGTCGGCTATAGCAAAGAGGATATTGGGACGCGCTTCGGCTGCCCGTCCAATGCTCGCGCAGGCCCCGGCTGCGACCCCAATCCCGATGAGCGCGTCCCGTCTGGTCCAATTTCTCATTCCTGATTCCATGCCTCAGATTTCTTTCGGCAGGCGCGCACCGACGGCCTGCAGCCATTCTTCCAGTTGCTGATTCAGCTCCCGTACCTTGTCCGGCGCTTGTTCCGACAGGTCGTATTGCTCGTACGGATCGTCCTCCAGGTGGAACAGCTCGAATTTTTTCCCCTCGTACCGCTTGATGAGCTTCCAATAGCCGGCGCGGATGACGCTGAACGGGACGATATCCGGGTTCCGATAATGGGGGAAATGCCAGTAGAGGGCCGGCCGGCGGAGCGGAGCGGCCTCGACCAGACGCAGATGGTCCAACAAGGAGATCCCGTCGATCGCTCGGTCGCTCGGAAGCGGAGTACCGGTTGCGGCGCAAAACGTGGGGAAGAAATCGATACTGCAGACCGGCGCTGCACTTGTTGTTCCAGCCTGAATAACACCCGGCCAGCGGAGGACGAGCGGCTCGCGGATGCCCCCCTCGTACGGATAGCCTTTGCCGGATCGAAGCGGAGCATTGCTCGTGCTCCCCAGGCGCCCGCCATTGTCTGAAGTAAAAACGACCAGGGTATTCTCCGAAAGGCCGGCCTCATCGAGCGCAGACAGGACCCGCCCAACCGCCTGGTCAAGGCTCTCCATCATTGCAGCATAGACCGGCCGGAAGCGACCCTCCATCCGCCATGCGTCGTACTGCTTGGTCACTTCTTCCTTGGCTTCCAGAGGAGTGTGCACCGCATAGTGCGCAAGGTGCAGGAAGAAGGGCCGATCCTTGTGCTCACCGATGAATTTCACCGCCTCGTCAGCCTCCCTGTCGGTCAGGTACTCGCCCGGCTTGCGGGGTGGGAGATTGTAGATACCACCCCTCCCCCTCTGCCTCTGGTTTACGTACGGGTCGAAGTAGCTGGGAGGCTGGCCATAGTCGCAGCCGCCGATGTTAATGACGAAACCCTGCTTTTCCGGGTACCAGTTATCGCTCCCCAGGTGCCACTTTCCGATATGACACGTAACGTACCCCGCGGCCCTCAGTGTTTCCGCTATTGTGACTTCGTCCAGTTCCATCCAAAACGGGTTCTCCGGACAGCTCAGCTTGCGTCCAGGGACAGTGACGTAACCGGCAGGATTAACCGCTGGGTCGGGCCGTTCCGGACGCTGAAAACGGGCCACGATCCAGTCGGTCAGGCCAAGCCGCGCCGGGTAGCGACCCGTCATGATCGAAGCCCGGGTCGGGGAGCAAACGGCGGCGGCTGCATAGGCATGCGTAAAGCGAATCCCTTGGGTGGCGAGGCGGTCGATATTCGGAGTGTGGTAAAAGCGGGCGCCATTGCAGCCAACATCCGCCCAGCCTAAGTCGTCGGCGAGGATGAAGACAATGTTGGGTCGCGTGCCGGCCGGGGGGTTGTTTTGATTGCGAGCGAGGCCAAAAGAACAAAGCGCGGCGGGGACAGCCATCAGTACCTGGCGACGGCTCAGAGGCGGCATCGGGTTCCTCCCGGAGCGGGATTATAGCACCACGAGTCTTTCTACCCCGAAGGGCATGAGGCCTCAAATAGGCGCTAACTTAACTGTAGGAGGCACTCGGAGCAAGGGCACCGGACCATGTGGAGTGCGGCGGCAACGAGAGGCCGACGCTTTATCAGGCCTCGAGGCGACGCCGCTTTCCCCTGTGCCCGATCGATCCGGTTCAATGCTGATGCCGTTTGGCTCGATCCTGCATAGGGGAAAGCGGCGTCGCCTCGAGGCC
>RPQK01000059.1 GCA_003819755.1 Acidobacteriota bacterium
ATCGGCCTTGCGGGGGCGCGGACGGGGCGGGACGCCCCTTGCCCCAGTGCAGGCGAGACGCCTGCGCTCCCAGGGGACGCCCCCACTCTCGCTTCTTATTTGAGCGCTTATACCCCTTTGGGGTGGAAAAAACGCGCAAAACAGCGATCACAGGCCAGCCCAAGCCGGTCAGCCGTCAGTGCTTGTTTCTCCTCAATTCGCACTGTGATAGAGTTACACCCCAGCTATGTCGGATCTGTTGAAGCGGTTTGAAGGGTTTCTGGAGCCTTCGAGCCGCGAATGGCAACTCCTGACCCAGCTCGATCCTTCGAAGCTGCCTCAGCACATTGCCGTCATCATGGATGGGAACGGCCGTTGGGCGCAGTGCCGACGCCTGCCGCGAGTGGCCGGCCACAGAGAAGGATCCAAGGCCGTGCGGGCGGTCATCGAAACTTCCGCCCGACTCACGATTCCGGTTCTGACTCTTTACGCTTTTTCCGCCGAGAACTGGAAGCGGCCTGCGACCGAGGTCGGCACACTGATGAGCCTCCTCGAAGAGTACCTTCGGAAGGAATTGCACACGTTGCAAGAGAATCAGATCTCTTTCCGGGCTATTGGGCGGATCCTCGAGCTGCCTTCTTCGGTACAGAGAGAGTTGCGGGATGTCGAAACCGCGACGGCCGGCAATGGCGGAATGAAGCTGGTCATCGCGCTCAATTACAGCGGCCGTCTGGAGATTATCGACGCGATAAACCGGATCGTTGAGAAGGGCAGTCAGTCGCCGGTAACGGAGCGGGACCTGAGCGAGAACCTGTACACCGCGGGTTTCCCGGACCCCGACCTTATGATCCGAACCAGCGGAGAAATGCGGATAAGCAATTTCCTATTGTGGCAGATTGCCTACTCGGAGATATATGTGACCGACGTTTTGTGGCCTGATTTTCGCCCGTTCAATCTTCTGGAAGCCGTCCTCAATTTTCAAAGGCGCGAGCGTCGGTACGGAGGAATTCGCGCCGCGTCCGTCGTCAACACCCGATGACTCGTCGCGTTCTCACGGCTGCGATCTTGATCCCGCTGGTCCTGGCCGCGATTTTCTATTTGCCCAGACCGGTTTTCCTCCTCTTGATAGACCTCGTTCTGGGGCTCTTATTGTGGGAGTTCTTCGGGATTGTCCGGAAACAGGGAGGCGCCGGCTACCCCTTGACCGTCTTGGCACTTCTCGGGCTCCCCTGGATCTGGGCCTATCGAGAAGAGTGGGTGCTCGCGTACCTGGTCGGCGCAATCTTGTTGCTCCTTTCCTGGTGCGTTCTTTCCACACGGGACATGAAAGCAGGCTTTCCTTCGGTTGCCGGCAACGTTTTCGCGCTCCTTTATCTCGGTGTTCCGATGTCGATGACAGGCCTCCTGCAGCCGCAGGCTCCCCTGGAACTGCTGCTGGTTTTGGTGACGATCTGGATAACCGATTCTGCTGCTTATTTTGCAGGACGGGCCTGGGGACGGCACAAGATAACGCCGGCAATCAGCCCGAGCAAATCCCTGGAAGGCTATGTGGCAGGGCTGGTCGCAGCTGCCGCCACAGTTCCCGTATATGCGTATTTCCTGCTCCCTTCGTGGTCCGTGTCGTTTGCGGTCTTGACCGGTACGGTGCTGGGCCTGCTCGGGACCATAGGAGACCTTTTTGAATCGGTCCTGAAACGAGGGGCGGGAATCAAGGACAGTTCGAACCTGATTCCTGGTCATGGCGGTATTCTTGATCGCATAGATAGTCTTCTCTTTGCTTTTCCCAGCTACTACCTGCTGAAAATCTCACTGCTGGCATCATGAAGAGACTCGCAATTCTCGGTTCTACCGGCTCGATTGGACAGAGCGCGCTTAGCCTGGTTGATCTTTTTCCTGATCAGTTCCAGGTGGTGACCCTGGCGGCCAAGTCTAATGCCGACCTGCTCTCGCAGCAGGCATTGAAATACCGGCCCAAACTGGTGGCGCTGTATGCAGAAGCATCGCGCCCGGAGATCGCCGCTCGGCTGCCGGGCATTCGCGTCGCTTCGGGCCAGACGGGCATCACGGAAGCGGCCGTTCACCCGGATGTTGATGCGGTGATAGCGGCGATTTCGGGAGCAGCCGGGCTGATTCCGACTTTCAATGCCATCCTCGGTGGAAAAGACATCGCGCTGGCCAACAAGGAGACTCTCGTCACGGCCGGAAGACTCGTGATGAGCACGGTTTCCCGCCTCAAAGTTAAGCTGCTGCCCGTGGACAGCGAGCACTCGGCACTGCATCAGTGTCTGCGTGGAGCTTGCAGGGACGAGGTTACGCGCCTGGTCCTGACCGCGTCCGGAGGCCCTTTCTTTCGTCACACGCGCGAGCAGCTTGATCAGGTGACGGTCGAGCAGGCACTGAACCACCCGACCTGGCGCATGGGTCGCAAGATCACGATCGATTCAGCAACGTTGATGAACAAGGGGCTCGAGGTCATCGAAGCTCACCATCTTTTTGCGGTCGGGCCTGACAAGATTACGGTCGTGATCCACCCTCAATCGACTGTTCACTCCATGGTGGAGTTCGTCGACGGGACGGTTCTGGCACAAATGAATGTTCCCGACATGCGATCGGCGATACTTTACGCCTTGACCTACCCCGAAAGGTGGCAATCTCCGCTCCCCCGCCTGGATTTCAGCAAGCTCGGGCCGCTCGAATTCCACCCCCCTGACCTTCAACTCTTCCCATGCCTCAGGATGGCATACCAGGCTCTCGAGAGCGGACGCAGCTACCCGGCAGCTCTCAATGCCGCCAATGAAGTGGCGGTAGATTGGTTCTTGAAAGGGAGACTGTCCTTCAATACCATCCCTCGGGTGATTGATCGGGTCCTGATAGACCACCAGCCGATTGAAGTCGACGACCTGGAGGCTGTGCTTGAGGCCGACCGTGAAGCCAGACGTTCGGCGCAGGCGGTGGTGGAGAAGCTGGCGTGCGGGTGATGAGAGTTCACGGCAGTTACAAATCGTGAAACTCTGACGTTTGACAAGCCGTCTAAAGACACAAGAGAATTAAGAAGCCGCAAGGCTGCGTACCTATCATCAATGTGAGTCAGGAGGCAGAAGTCATTTGGAAATTTTAAACGAGATCGGCCGTAGCGTCCTTGCCTTTATCTTTGTCCTGGGCGTCATGATCTTTGTCCATGAGCTTGGGCACTACCTGATGGCCAAGTTCCTGGGTATACGCGTGGACGTCTTCTCACTGGGGTTCGGGCCGAGGATCCTCGGTTTTCGGCGGGGAGACACCGACTACCGCATAAGTATCCTGCCGCTTGGCGGATACGTAAAGATGGCCGGTGAGAACTATGAAGAAGAGCTTTCGGGAAGCCCTGAGGAATTCCTCTCCCGGCCCAAACTCCATCGATTCGCTGTAGCCGTAGCCGGTCCGGTGATGAATATCGCGCTGGCCCTCGTGCTGACCTGGGCGCATTTCTGGTCAGGAGTCGAAGTTGACGCTTTCGTAAAGCAGCCTGCCGTAATAGGCAAGATCCAGCCCGGATCCGCCGCCGAGAAGGCCGGGCTCAAGCTGGAAGACCAGATTGTCGCTGTAGACCGGGAAAAGACGCCAACTTGGAGCGAAGCGCAGTTGGCTGTGGCTAAGAAACCTAATCAGACGGTCGACCTGACGATAGTCCGTAACGGGCAGACCATTCACCAGAAGGCGACGATTTCCGTCAATAAGGAACTCGGGTTAGGAACCATCGGGGCCTATCCAGCAATCCCGTACGTTGTGGAAGGGGTCGAGCGTGGATCTCCCGCTGCCAAGGCGGGACTTAAGAGCGGCGATCGAATCATGCAGGTGAGCACGAAGGACAAGACCGCCGGCGACGCTTACGACATTCCCCCGCTGATCGCGGCAAGCCAAGGGAAGGCGTTGCGTTTCAAAGTCCAACGTGATGGACAGGTCTTCGAAAAGGACATCGCACCCGTTCAGATCGACGGTCAAGTGCGGATAGGGATCAGCCTCTATCGGCCGACCCAGATCGAAAAGTTCGGATTCTTCCAATCGATGGACCAGGCGGTCCGGCACAACTACCAGGTGACGCTCCTGACCTTCGAAATCCTTGGCAGGATTCTGACCGGACGCGCCTCACTGAAGACAATGTCGGGTCCGATCGAGATCGCTCGTTTCTCCGGTCTGGCCGCAAAAGAAGGCGCTTTTGCCTTGCTGAAGTTGATGGCCCTCATCTCGCTTCAATTGGGGATCTTCAATCTTCTGCCCATTCCGATTCTTGACGGCGGCGTGATCGCCCTGCTGGCCATAGAAGGCGTGATGCGTCGAGACCTGAGCATGCGGGTCAAGGAACGGATCTTTCAGATCGGTTTCATTTTCCTGATCGTCTTGATGGGGATCATCATCATCAACGACATCTCGAAGCATATCCCGAACATGTAGCGGAAAGGTTCTGGGTTCGGGGTTCGGGGTTCGGGGTTCTAAGCCCGCGAATCTGGAACTTTGAACCCCGAACCCCGAACCCCGAACCCAGAACCCTCAGCTACAGCACCCGCTGCACCAACTCTTCCCCGCTGATCTTGAGCTTCTCCCGGAGGGCATTCGTGATGACCGTGAGGATCGACGAGACGGTCTGATCCAGGTGGAGATTCTCGATGATCGGGATGTCGTAATGCTCCGCCATCTCCAGAATGTAATCCTGGATCTTCAGGATGTTGTCGAAGTTTCGCCGGTAACGCTCGCTGGTGCGGTTCTCGGCTTCCCGTTGGCGGATCGGAAAACGCTCGAGATAGTTCTCGTGGTTCAGCGTCGATATGACCAGCGGGACGATGTAGGCGTCTTCCGCAAACCGCTCAAGTTGAGTCAGCCCGGGTACAATGTGTACGCCTTCCACGATCATGCTGAAGTTCTCGTGGATCGCCCGTTCGATCATGGCCCGTACTCCGACCAGGACGCGCACAGCCTGCTCCCGGAAGGCTTCAAGGACGGCGGTATCCGGGTCCACTCCTATCGACATCCGGTCCCGCCACGCCTCGTACGACGAGTAATGAATGGTGGGGAGGAGATCTCGCGAGACCATGGTGCGCATGATTTGCCTGACCGTGTCAGTGGCCAGGATGCGCTGAATGCCGAGCCGATGCGCCACCTCCGTCGCCACCGTGCTTTTGCCCGTGCCGGTTGCTCCACCAAACAGGATAATCAAAGGCTTGTCAGGCGCTTTGAAGTATCGCCAGAGAAGGTAGCGTTCGGCGAACTTCCGGTCGTACTTGCGCACAATGGTCTCGTAGATCAGGCGCCGCAACTCATCCCGTTTGATCTCTTCCTGTTCACGTCGCCACAGCAGGCTTTCGATCTCCCGGGACACTTCGTACGCCGCGGAAGGTTCCAGCCCCGAGGCCTGGAGAGACTGAGCCAGCAGCCCCTTGCTGAACGGGAGGTTGAGGTTCTGTCCCCTCACGAGAATCGTCGTCGGGACGGCGGCAGCCGGGGGGGGGGCCCCGACGTACTTCTTGTCGAACTTTTCCTGGACGATGTGTTGGATCAGAAGGGAGAGGTCTTTTTTCTCGATGACTTTACGCGGCTTGACGCGTTCACGGACAGTGCTTGCTACTTCGTAGGCGTCCTCGAAACTCAATCCCCGCTCGACCAGAGAGTGAGTGATCATCCCACGCAGGAAGGGGACTTTCCGATCTCCATCGACAACGTACAGATTGTCTCGTGCCAAAGGAATAACGCTTTCACCGGGGAGGGCAGAAGACGCGGCCGGGCGGAGGCGCAACTATGCCCCCGCGCCGGAATCGCCTCAGGTGATCCGCTATTTGAAGCTGCCGATCGCCTTCTTCTCGTCTTCATAACTCTCGAAGACCGTCAGCAGCTTCGTAATCGCGAGCAGTTCCTGGACTTTCTTGGTCAAGTGGAGCAGCTTCAAACGGCCGCCCTGGTTGGTGACCGTCGTGTAGCAGCTGACCAGTTCACCGATGCCCGAGCTGTCTACGTAGCTCACGTCACCCAGGTTCAAAAGAATGTCCTTCTTGCCGGCCTGCAACAACTCACGGAGCTTGTTCCGCATTTCCACGCTGCCTTCGCCGATTGTGATCCTGCCGTGGATGTCGAGGACCGTGATGCCGTCTGTGGTTCGAGTATCAATTCGCATTTGCCTCTCCTTCTTGATCACTTTTCAGTTTGTTGTTAAGCCGTTTTTCCATCCGTACCTCCATCCCTCCCTCGGCGAGGACGCTGTACCGAACATCGTCCATAAAAGTACGGATGTAGAAAATCCCTCTGCCACTTGGTCGTAGCAGGTTCCTGGGATCGAGGGGGTTGGGAAGCTTTGATTCGTCAAAGCCCGCTCCCTGATCCCTGACATATATTACGAGGCGGTCAGGACTCAAATCAAAACGAACCCAGACTCGCTTGCCCTCGTCCATCTTGTTGCCATGCAAGATGGCGTTGGTCACGGACTCACGAACCGACATTCCGACCCAATATCGGGTGTCATCGTCGAAATTCAGCATCCGGGTGATGCTGTCTGAAACGACCTGGATGATGTCCAGATACCTAAGCTCGCTGGCGAAAGAAATCTCTATTTCGCCCTTCTGCGCCGAATTGGTTCTTTGAGTCACGTCTCCCAAGGGTTTCAAATCATAATCATCATACCGAAATCTTGTCAATAATTCTGCATCCATTAGACTTTTCCCTGTTTTCTCAGGCTCTGCTCTTGCGGAAGCGGGCCTTTTGATCAGGCGTCATCTTCTCGGTGGCATACTGGAAAATCAACCGGGGAGCGGTGTCCTTCCATTCGAGCAGGAATGCTTCAACCGGCGCCCGGTCTTTCTTCCAGAGCTCTCTGAGAAACCAGCCGAGACCCTGGTGGACAACGCGTTCAGAGTCAAGCATCAGCGGACGGATGAATTCCAATAGATCGGAGGTCGGAGCAATCGAGATAAGGCCTAGCAGGGACACGGGTACAGCCCGTCTTCTCCAGCGGGAGTCCGATTGCCGCCAAGCCTCCAGCTCTCTGTGAGACCACGCTCCACTCTTCAGGGAGGGAGAGAGTAGTTCCCCGCAGATCACGTCGGTGTGCGCCCAGTTTCGCACTCCCGTTTCCAGCCAGCCGCCAATCCTTTGGAAGGTGTCAGGCGTGAAGTCGCCGAGGAGCGGCTTGATCGAGACGATCGCAAACGATCCTTCTTCGTATTTGCCACTTTCGAACAGCCGATCGCCCAGATCGAGAAGCCCCTTGAGCCCGAACCGCTCACGGTATCCGTCGGAAAGTTGCTTTCGGGCCGGAGACTCCCAGATCTCCCGGCTGACGCCGTAGCCGTCGTAACCCTCCTTGAAGTACTTCGCATACTTCTTAACGATCGCCGGATCGGCGTTAGACGCACAGAAAGCCCGAATCTCCTCCACAGCCGCAGCCAGGGCCTGCTCATCCTTTTTTGTCACGAGATCCTCCTTAGCCGCTCGAATTTTAACAGAGCAAGGCCAAAAGGACCTCAAGGACCCCAAGGACCCCCAGGACCTCAAAGACAAGGTTGGTCCTTCAGGTCCTTCAGGTCCTTCAGGTCTTTGAGGTCCTTGGGGTCTTTGGCGTCCTTGGGGGGGGCCTCTTGCCAATCCTGCACCGGCACAGCTTTTTTGCTAAGATTACATATGTTTTAAGGGCGGCTAATGCGGCGGTTAATCAAGATAGGACTCGGTGTTTTCCTATGCCTGCTGATCATTCTTATCGTCGGCGGCTTGGCTTTCGTGGAGAGCCAATCCTTCGACGTCTGGGTTCGTCAGGAGATCAAGTCCTATCTTGAGCGTCGCTTCCCAATGCGGGTAAGCCTCGACAGCGTCGACGTGAAGCTGCTGAGCGGCGAATTCGAGCTGTCCAACTTCAAGATCTTCAGCCTGAACGATCTTCGACAACCGGCCATTCACATCGACCGCATCCTGGTTAATTTCACGATCACACGCTTTTTTCGGCCGGCCGCCTCCCTCGACAAGCTGTATCTCAAGTCGCCCCGAATCAGGCTGGTCGAGGAAGGAAACAAGCGCCTCAACCTGGCCAACATCTTCGACCCGCCGAGCAATAAGCCCAAGGGGAAGCCCTTTTCCATAACTCGCCTGGCCATCAAGAGGCTGGACATGGTCGACGGGCTGATTCTCTTTTACGATGACCCCATACACGTGGAAACCAGGGAAGGCGGGCTCGACGTCGCCTGGCGATTTGAAGAAACGCCTGAGCGCCGTTACACCGGCACGATCGACCTCTCCGCCCTCGACATAGCCATCGCCGACTTTCGCCTGGATGATGCCACCGGCAAGATGGCCTTTCACTTGTACGATAACGCCATCCGCTTGCCGTCAATCAACATCGACTCTCAACAGGTCGACGTCCAGGCTTCGGGCGAACTGAGCGATTTGCGCGCCAAGGTCTACCGATTCGAGACGAAAGTGACGGCCGACGTTCCCAGAATTCAGCACCCCAATCTCGGCAAGTATTTCGACCAGGGGATAGCTCTGGCAACAGGTGTATTCACCGGCAAGGGGAGTGATTTCGTTTGGCAAGGCCGGGTGGAATCCAACCTGATTGAGTTCATGGACTTTCCTCTGCGTCGATTTGAATCCACGGTCAGGATGAACGCCCACTCGGTGGAGGTCGAGCGCCTGAGAGCGAATCTATACACCGGAACGGTGACCGCTAAAGGTTCGCTGCGGTTCGGCCGGAAGGAACGGTCCGAGTTCCGGGTCGAGGCGAGCGGAGTCAGTCTTCGACCTCAGCTTGTTCAACTCGAGCTCGAGGAGGTCGGAGTCCAGGGAACCGGCGATTTTAGCGGTGTGGTGGGATGGCCGGGAACTGAATTCGCGCAGATCTCTGGACAAGGACGGGCCTTCTATCGAGGCTCCTTTACAGGCTTTTTTCTGAATTCCCAATCCGAAATCCGCAATTCGCAATCCGCCGCCCAGAATCCGCAATCCGCAATTCCAAGTCCGCAATCGGAGATTCCCTTCCAGGGCAACAGCCGTGTTTCCTTCGCCAACGAGCGCGTTCGGCTTCGGGACGGGAGCATCTCGCTCCCGACAAGCCAGATCGAATACGCGGGACAGATCACGTTCCAGGGCGTCTACGACATCGACTTCGTCGGCAACTCGCAAAACGCCGCGGAATTGGTCCAGGTGGCACGGATGATTGGGGTAACTCCCGACGAGTACATCGACAAGTACGACGTCGATCCCCGGGGAGCGGCGTCTTTTTCGGCCCGGCTTTATGAGGAGGCAGATGCGCCGCACGTCACTGCGCAAGTGAAAGCGTATGACATCTTCGTCCGGAAGGAGCGGCTGGGGAACCTCCAGGCCGGCGTCAATGTCGGGCCTGGACGGGTGGAGTTGCAGAACGTTCACTTGGAAGCGCCCGAGTTCCGGGGGGAGTTGACGGCGAAGCTGAGAACGACGGAAACGTCCCGGGAACTCAACGCGGTCAGCCTTCGGGTGGAGAACTTGCCCATCGCCC
The DNA here is from genome assembly GCA_003819755.1 of Acidobacteriota bacterium. Classification (GTDB taxonomy): domain Bacteria; phylum Acidobacteriota; class UBA6911; order RPQK01; family RPQK01; genus RPQK01. Next base: position 9,467 of record RPQK01000059.1, read on the forward strand.
GCTTCCTGCCTTTTGTCCGTGAAGGTCTCCCGATCACCGGGATTGCCTCCGGGACCATCGATTTTCATGAAACCAGCCGTGACCGATATCAAGGTGGTGGCCAGGTCAGGGTCCGTGAGGCGGAAGTCTACGGTGAAGATGTCGGTCCGGTCACGGCCCAGGTCAGTTTCCAAGGTAACCGGGTTCTCCTGCAGGGGGTCCAGGCGGCCGTCGCAGAGGGAACGGTTACTGGGGAAGCGGTCCTCAACCTGGACACCCAGGTCGCCACTCTCGATGTTCAAGCGAATGGAATCGCTTTGCAGTCCCTGGAAGCCGTTCGGACTCGGAGCGAAGCCACCGGCGTCGTGAGTTTTTCAGTACAGGGAGAGGGTAGCGTCAAGAATCCCAACTTCCATATTCGCGCCACCGCCCCGACCCTCGCCATCAAAGAGTACACGCTCGAACAGGTGCAGCTGACAGCGGATCTAAAGGGGAGGAAGGCCACCTTCGAAGCACGAAATGTGTTTCGCGGCAGGCCATTCGAGATTACCGGAAACGTGGGTATCGACAAACCCTACCCGATCGAGGCCGCGGTTGATCTTGACCAGGTCCCGATCGAGCCTTACCTGGCACTCCTCCGGCAGGACCTTCCCAAGCTGACGGGAGTCGTCAACGGCCGGATGGACCTTCACGGTCCGCTGGAGCAACCGGACCTGTTAGTCGGGAAGGCCGATCTGTCTCTTCTAAGGCTGAAGGTGGAGGACTACGAAGTCCAGAACACACAGCCTGTGCAGCTTTCCTATCAAGCCGGTGTACTCCGGATACCACCGGTCACGTTCAAGGGTCCACAAACTGACTTCAGAGTCGAGGGGAACATCAGTCTGAAAGATCGGCAGGCGATAACTGTCAAGGCTGACGGCACGGTGAATCTGGCCCTGCTCAGCGGATTCATGCCGGAAGGAGCGGCGGGCGGGCAACTGCAGCTGAATGCGGTGGTGACAGGGACTATTTCCCGGCCGCGGATCGTCGGGACCGCCGCTCTGCGCGAAGGAATCGTCACCCATCCCAGTCTCCCGACTGGTTTCTACGACGCCGAAGGCCAGTTCAAATTCACCGCGAACCAGGTGTCTATAGACCAGTTCCGGGCCCGAACCGGTTACGGAGTAATTAATGCCGAGGGCGGCGTTTTTTTGCAGGGCTTTCGTCCGACTCGCTGGCAGGTGAACGTTTCCGGCTCGGCTTTGCGCGTCGAATACCCCGACAACGTCATCTCGACCGTGGATGTGGATCTGGACGCCCTTAAGAGCGAGCGTTCGCAGCTCCTGTCCGGGGTCGTCTACGTCCGATCGGCTGAATACACCGAAAGCATTTCAATACCAGAGCTGATCTTGGCCGTCACGGCACCCGAGGTCGAAAAGGTTCAAAGAGGAGGGGAAGCGGGAACAGCCGAGGAGACCCAGCTGAACATCTCCGTGGAAGCGTATCAAAGCATGCGTGTCAGCAACAATCTGGCGGACATTGTGGCAAGCGGAGACTTCACTATCCGCGGCACGCTTCAGAATCCGGTGATTGTCGGCAGCGCGACCATCGACGATGGGGAATTGACCCTCGAGAACAACAAGTTCGAAATTACCCGGGGAACGGTCTCCTTCAATAATCCCCGCAGGACTCACCCCACTCTCACGTTCGAGGCCACCACGGAGAAACTCGAACATCTGATCACGATCGCTGTCCGCGGTCCGCTCGAGCGCCTGAACATGTCGTTGCGGTCAGAACCTCCGCTCCCGACCTCCACCATCGTCAGTTTGCTGGCCCTGAATCAGACGCAGGAGGAGAGCGCCCTGGGAGGACCCACGCAGCGCCCGGTAGGTTCAGTGGCCGGCACCCTGCTTCTCAAAGGTCTGGGCGAAACAGTGGAAGCCCGAGCCAGCCGGCTCTTCGGCTTCGAGAAGTTTTCGATCGACCCGTTTTTTTACGCCGGGAGTCGTGATCCTGGGGCGCGAGTCACCCTGGGAAAGCAGTTGACGGCGGACTTGACGATTACCTATCAGACCGTTCTGGGTAACCCTTCGCAGGAGCAGTTCCTCAGTGTGGAATACCGGTTGACAGACTGGCTTACAGCAATTGGAACGCGCGAGGAGAACGGCTCCCTCGCCATCGACTTCAAGTTCAGAAAGCGATTTTGAGACACGTCCGCACGCTGTCGCCAACCAGTAAAACGGGTAACGCGAATCATATTCGTGCAGTCCGAGCTATCTACGCAGCCTGGTTGTCTTTTTGTGGGGCTCTCCTGCTTACAGCCTCACTCTCGGCGTCAGCTCAGGAAGCAGCCAGTGTCGAAGGAAAGGCTATCCGCCAGATCCAGTTGCTGAGCGAAGGGCCGCTGAGCCGGATCGCCACTCCGGACCTGATCTCCCTCATCGGGTTCAAGAAAGGGGGCCCCTATTCGAGTGCCGAGGCCAAGCACGCCATTCAACGGCTGCACTCGACCGAGCTCTTTCACGACGTTTTGATCGACGTCCGACCGGTCGGTGCCGACTCCGTAGACGTCGACGTCATCCTCGTCCGTCGTTTCTACATCAAAGAGATCAGCTTTGACGGCGACCTTAAACTGGAGCCGAGCGACCTGCGTCGCGACCTCGCCTTCCGCGCGGGGGAGGCCTTCTACCCGGAGCTTATGGAAGAGACCGTGGCACGCCTGAGGGAGATGTACCAAAAACAGGGCTTCTACCAGGCGCGCATTGAGCCGAGATTCGAAGTGGACTACCCGACGGCCGAGCTGAAGATCGAGTTCCGTATCCAGGCCGGAACCCGTGCGGTCGTGTCGGTAATTCAGTTTGACGTCGAAGGAGGAATAGACCCGACAAGCCTTCAGTCTTTGATAAGCACTCGCGCGGGTCAGCCATATTCTCAACTGCAGATGGATCAGGACATCGCGGTTCTTGAACGTTACTTTGTCCGCCAGGGCTATCTGAACCCGGACATCTACCTGCGCGGCGGCGCTGCTTACGACGCGGCCGGCAACAGCGTCTCTCTCGTCGTCAGAGTGGTTCCTCGCGAGCGATCCCAACTGACATTTGAGGGTATCGACCCAAACAGCAAGGAGTTGGAGGGTCTCTCGCTATTCAGCGAGCGGGGATCCGCACTCGCCCTCCTTGAAGAAAGCGTGGAAGCTCTGGAGACCCGAGTTCAACGGGACGGCTATTTTCTCGCGGGAGTCAGTTACGAGACTTCCGGCACCGAAGAAAACCGCCGAATCGTGATACGCGTAAATCGGGGAAATAGGTATCGAATTGCCAAGGCGCTTTTCGAGGGGAATTCGACCATACCGGAGGAGCGGCTGAAGAGGATTCTGAGAATAAAGGAGGCCGGCGTCCTTTCGCGGGGGGAATTCACCGATCGGCTGGCGCGCGAAGACGCCGAGCGGATCGCTTCCTTTTATCAACAGCGCGGATTCATGGACGTCAAGGTCGATCGGGAAATCCGGGCTGATTACCCTGAGGCGGGACGGCTTACGGTTGTTTTCAAAATCCAGGAGGGGCCGCCCTACGTTCTCGAGGATCTGCAGATCGTCGGCAACCATCAGATCGACGAGACGGCTCTGCGTCGAGAGATCCAGGTCAAGGAAGGCGAGCCGTTTTCCCCGGTCGGCATCGCGCAGGACCGGGGGAATATCCTCGCCGCTTACGAGAATCAGGGTTATCGCGGCACGGACATCCAGTACGAGATCACCTATCCGCAACCAGGCAGAGCGAGAGTCCGGTTTGTGATCGAAGAGGGCGAAAAATGGTACGTCGACCAGGTGGTACTGGCGGGTCTGGTCGATACCAGACCGTCGGCGGTCAAGAAGGAAGTGGTCGTCCACGCGGGTCAGCCTCTTTCGCTGGAAAGGGTCCTGACGACCGAAACCAATCTTCACGATCTGGCGGTATTTAGTCGGGTCGACGTCAAGCAAGCGCCCGCTTTCGGCGACCCGAACCTCAGGAACGTGATAATCCGGGTCGAAGAGGCCAAGAAATACAGCCTGCTTTACGGCATCGGCTACAGTTCATTCGAGGGCGTGCGCGGGACTTTCGGGGTCAGCAATTCGAACTTTATGGGGAGGGCGCATACCCTGTCCCTCGGCCTAAGGGCCGGTCGCCAGCGACAGCGCGCTAACGTCTCTTACTCACTTCCCCGCGTTTTCGATTGGCAACTGCCCACGGTCCTGACCGCGGCGATCGACAACGAAAAGGCTTTGACGGAACAACTTGAGACCCGAAGAGCGCTAAGAGGGCGGCCGTTTGACGCCTACCGTTTGATTGGCTCCGGTCAGTCCGAGCGCCGCCTGAGCGCTCGTGAATCCTTCTTCATCCGCGCCAATTTTCAGAATATCAAAATCGACGTTCCTCCGAACCTGGCTACTCCCCTTCAGTTCTTCCGTGAGGAGGAGAATCTCCGACTCTCCAGCGTCGCGATTTCTTACTTGAATGAATCCCGCGATGACCCGTTGAGCCCCAAGTTCGGCTTCTTCCTTAGCGGTGAGGCGCTCCTTTCGACCAAGCTGATAGGCTCGGAGCGCCAGTTCTTCCGGATTCTCACCCAGGCTCAGTATTACAAACAAGTGTTCCCGAACGTGGTTCTTGCTACGTCTCTGCGCCTGGGAATGATTCTACCTTTTGCCAACAGCCTCCCGGCCGACATCGAGAATCCGGTGCCAATTTCGGAGCGGTTCTTCTCCGGCGGGTCGACGACTCTGCGAGGACTCACCCAAGATCTGGCTGGCCCGCTGTTGCGCGACCCGGCAACCGGGGAAATCGTGCTTGTGGACGAGTTCGGGAGGCCGGACCCGGAAGGCCGCCCCGTGCCCCTAGGCGGCAACGGGCTGGCTATCGGAAACGTCGAGCTGAGGTTTCCGCTTTTCTGGTTCCTGTCCGGTGCCGTCTTCTACGATATCGGCAACGTCTTCCGAAGCATCACCGACGTATCACAGGCGGGCTGGAGCAACGCCATAGGGTTCGGTGTGCGCGCCAATACCCCGGTCGGTCCGGTTCGTTTCGATATCGGCTACAACCCCAAGCCACCCCCGACTATCGGCTTTAGCCACTGGAATTTCCACTTCACCCTCGGACACCCTTTCTGATTGCGGATTGCGGATTGTCGACTAAACGGCTACCATTCGCGTCAGAGGAGGAAACCGCATGAGAAGACTTATCGTTTTCCTGCTGGTTTTTGCGGGAGCCGTCACTTTGCTTCCCAAGGTCGCGTCTGCGGCCGATTTCGAGATCATAACGGGCAAACCGTTCGACCAATCAGTCGTCACAAATTTCTACCTGGAAGGCCAGGCTATCCCGGTACAAAAGAGGAACGCGTCTCTGGTCAAGACCCCGGCCGGAGCACGGGTCCTGGTCGCCCTGCTCGACACGAGCGGTTACGGGACCGACATCACGCAAAAGTACCACGGCCTGATGATCACCGAAGGGACCCTCAACATCGGGGGAAAGGCCGTTTCGCCAGGAAGCTACGGTTTCGGATTAACGCTGATGAACCCGTCCGGCCCGCCGACCGGGTCCAAAGTGTTCCGGCTGTACAACCAGGCAGGCCAGAAGATCATGGAATACAAGGCAACACGCGACGAAGTGCTTGCCCGGGCCAAGCCTCTGCAGGTCGTGACGAAAAAAGGCAAGCCGGCAAGGCTGTATGTGGGGCGTGACTGGATAGAGGTGAATTAAGGACCTGAAGGACCGGAAGGACCGGAAGGACCGGAAGGACCTGAAGGACGAGAAGACCGCAGCTTTTTTCGTCCTTCCGGTCCTCCGGTCTTTTCTGATTCAGCTGACCGCTTGCAGAATCTCCCCAGGCGCAAAAACGCCTTTTTGAGTGATTATCCCGGTAATATACCGGGCTGGCGTAACGTCAAAGGCGAGGTTGCAGGCTCGTGCCCCGGGAGGCGCCAAGCGGACCCGGCCGAATTCCCCGCTGTCGAGCAATCCGCGGCAGTAGAGCACTTCATCCTCCGCCCGTTCTTCAATTGGAATAGCGTCGCCATTCGGACAGTTGCGGTCTATGGTCGATGTGGGAGCGGCGACGTAGAACGGTATTCCGAGCTCATGGGCGACGACTGCCTTTTCGTACGTCCCGATCTTGTTCGCCACGTCACCATTGGCCGCGATCCGGTCGGCGCCCACAATGACTATGTCGACCTGGCCTCGCTGCATCAGAAATCCGGAGGCGTTGTCGGTCACAATCGCGTGGCTGACACCTTCGTTGCCTAGTTCGAAAGACGTGAGCCTCGAACCCTGATTCCAGGGCCTCGTCTCGTCCGCGTAAACGAAAACCCGCTTCCCTTCCCTGACCGCCGTGTAAACCGGCGCCAGAGCCGAGCCCCAGTCGACAAAAGCCAGCCAGCCTGCGTTGCAGTGAGTGAGAACCCGGGCCCCGTCCTTTAGGAGGGAGGCGCCGTGACAGCCAATGGACGCACAACTCGAGAGGTCCTCTTCGGCTATCTGCTCTGCGGCCTGGACCGCGCTCGCGCGCGCCTCGGGCACGGTTCGAGCTGCTTTCGCCGCGACGCTAACCCGGTCAATCGCGTAGAAAAGGTTTTGGGCCGTCGGTCGGGTGCGAGTCAGGGTCTGCGCACCTGCGGCGACCGCGTCAAGAAAGGCGCTCGTATCGGGAGCCTCCAAAACGACCTGCGCCATTCCGTAGCCGGCTGTCGCTCCAATCGCTCCAGCTCCCCTGACGATCATGTCTGTGATGGCGCGAGCGGTCTCCTGGTGCGTTTTAAACTCCTCAATCCTGAAGAAGTGCGGCAGGACCGCCTGATTGATCATTTTGACGACCGTTTTCTCCATCCAAACGGTGCGGTAGTGAACTCCGTTGATTTTCATGCGTGACTAGTTTCCCCTGCCGGAGGGCGCCGGGTCAACGGCGGATGCACTGCCCGCCACCCGCTGACCGCTGGCCGCTGACCGCTGACAGAGTCACTCAACCGCCGCGGACAGCGGGCAGCGGGCAGCGGGCCGTTGGTCAGCGGTCATTTGGTCTCCCCCTCGACTTGCCAATATCATGGAACTAAGGCATGAGATATCACGCTTTGGCAACGGACTATGACGGGACTCTGGCCAAGGATGGCCAGGTGGAGGAATCAACCCTGGACGCTCTCCAGCGCCTTCGCGCCTCAGGGCGTCGGCTCATCATGGTGACAGGGCGAGAGCTTGATGATCTGGCCCGGGTCTTTTCGCATTTTGAGCTTTTTGAAGCAATCGTCGGCGAGAACGGGGCGGTCCTGTTCCTGCCTAAGACCCGTGAGGAGAGGCGTTTAGCTGAAAGCCCTCCGCAGGAATTCGTCGACCTGCTGCGAAAACGCGGCGTGGGACCGATGTCCGTCGGGAAATCTATAGTCGCGACGTGGCGCCCGCACGAAGTCACCGTTCTCAAGACCATACGGGAGCTGGGACTCGAGCTCCAGGTCATTTTCAACAAGAACGCGGTGATGGTTCTGCCGACCGGGGTGAACAAGGCAACCGGGTTAACGGTGGCGCTCCGGGAGATCAAGTTGTCTCCCCACAATGTCGTTGGAATCGGGGACGCCGAAAACGACCACGCGTTTCTCCGTTGCTGTGCCTGCGCGGCCGCCGTGGCTAACGCCTTGCCGACCGTGAAAGAGCGTGCGGACATCGTCACGGCCCGGGCGCGCGGTGCGGGCGTCGTGGAACTGATCGACATGACCCTGGCTGACGATCTGGAGCAGATCGAGCCGCGTCTGACGCGGCATCACGTGCTCCTCGGCTGGACCGGGAAGGACCAGGAAATCCGCATCAAGCCCTATGATGAAAGCATCCTGATCACCGGAACGTCGGGAGGCGGAAAATCAACAATGGCCACCGGGCTGCTGGAGCGGCTGGCCGAACAAGGCTACCAATTCTGTATCGTTGACCCGGAGGGAGACTACACGACCTTTGAGAAAGCAATCGTTCTCGGAGACCCGCAACGCCCGCCGAACATCAGCGAGCTGATGAAGGTCCTGGAGCACCCGGAAGAGAACGTCTCCGTCAACATGATAGGCCTTGCTCTGGAACACCGGGTTGGGTTCTTCGCGAGTCTGCTCCCGCATTTGGAAGAAATGAGATCGAAGACCGGCCGGCCTCACTGGCTGGTGCTCGACGAGGCTCACCATTTGCTACCCGCGCCGTCAGGCACGGTCTCTACCGCCGTCAAG
>RPQK01000060.1 GCA_003819755.1 Acidobacteriota bacterium
GCCGTCCAATAGGGTTTCTATCCCCGAATTACACGGCGCGGCGTAGCCGCGCCGTGTAATTCGGGGATAGAAACCCTACTTGGACGAAACCGAGTACCTGACCAGCACGCCTTCGACGAATTGAGCCGTCAGTTCGCCGTCGTCCAGACGATAGGTGGCGGTAATCAGGGTGAAGTTTTTGAGCTGCTCAACGTCGCGGGTGAGGGGCTCTCCGTACTGTCGGTTGACTTCCTGCTCAGTAACGCCTTTCCTCAAGCTGAACGCGCGGGGTGTTTCCGTACGATCTGGTTCCTCGGGCTTTTCCCTGGCGCCGGAATCACGGGCCTCAAAATCGACGTACTCGGCCAAAGCGGCCTTAACCGCTCCAGGGGTGAGCGCCTCAGCCGGGACTCCCTTTTCAAACCACAAGTTGAACCGGGAACCCGAATTGAGTCTCAGTTCGCGCTCCTCGGCCTTTGCCAGCACTTCTGCTTGCGCTGCTTCTGCCTTGAGCCGGGCTTCATCGCGTTCACGCTCGGTGCGCAAGTCGTCGAGCTGGGCTTGCAGGCGTTTCTTCTGACGTGGATCGGTTTCCTTCTTGACGTCTTCTTCCAGCCGCTTCTCGCGCTCGGACTTGGAGACATACGTATTCACCGAAGGCGTCGAAACTGAATCGCCGGCCGTCCCGTAGCCTCCGCCGCCCAGCTGGAACTCGATATTCTTCTTGTTGACCTTAACCAGCGTCACCATCACTTCATCGCCACGCCGGATGCTGACACCAAAGCGCTTCACTCGCCGGCCGACCTCTGCAAAATCAAGCGGCCGTGGCTCCTCCAGTCGGACGTCGACTCCGCTCTTGTCGCCGGGCATGTCCATTTTCACAACGACTTGCTTGCCCTCGAAGTAGTCCTTGAGATCCGCTTGACTTTGCCCCGACACCAGGGCCGAAAAACCAACCAGGGAGAAAATCAAAAGTGCCTTTTTACGCATAAGTAGGCGCCATTTTACTATGACTCCGGCGGAGCTTTCTGAACCGACTCCTGTACGCCCTCTCCGCCTGTTGACCAAAAGCCCGTAAAAGTGTAAGTAATGCGTGCGACGGAATCGTCGTCACCGAAAGGAAGATTATGAACCTCGTCTCCCGTTTATCCCGCGCGCAGACCGTCATTCTTCTCATCCTGAGGATCGCGATCGGCTGGCATTTCCTTTACGAAGGAACGGCCAAGCTCCTCATCCCGGGATGGACCTCAGCTCCTTATCTCCATACGGCTCGCGGGATTTTCGCCGGTATTTTTCACGGAATGGCCGCCGACCCCGGGGTGCTAAGGGTGGTTGACCTCGTCAACATCTGGGGCCTGATTCTGGTCGGCCTGGCTCTCATGCTCGGGGCCTTCACTCGAGTAGCCAGCATCGTTGGGATAGGGTTTCTGCTGCTTTATTACATGGCTCACCCTCCGTTGATCGCGACCGACCTCCGGGTTCCGGTGGAAGGTCACTACCTGTTCCCCGTTGACAAGAATCTGGTCGAGCTTCTGGCCCTTGGCTTTCTGCTCTTTATTCCTTCCAGGCTCTTGCCCGGTTTGGACCGCCTCTTCAGCAGCATGAAGAGCAAAGTCCCCGAGGCGGGCTCCGAGGTATCGCCCGGCGAAACGGCTGGCCTCGCACCTCTTGGTCCCGGACCGGTGACTCGCCGTAATCTCGTCACCAATCTCGCCGCTGTTCCGCTGCTCGGTTTCTTTTCCTACGGGGCGGCCAGGAAATATAAATGGGAAGAGGCTCATGCAATCACCGGAGCGACGATCAAGCTGCAGGAAGCAAAGCTGGAGGAGTTGAAAGGCGATTTGCCGAAGGGAAGGCTGGGCAAACTCGAAGCCAGCCGGCTGATCCTCGGGAATAACCTGATCGGCGGCTGGGCTCATTCCCGCGACCTGATCTATGCAGGCTCGCTTTTCAAGGCCTACAACACCGACAGAAAGGTGTTCGAAACCATTGAGCTGGCCGAGCGGGCGGGAATCACCATGATGCAGCTGGTCACGGCGCAGGCTCCGCTCTTCCACAAGTATGTCGAGATTATCGGCGGCAAAATGCAGACCATGTGCCAGGTCTATCCGACCGTCGAGGACCCGAAGACGGACATCGACAAGGCGATCGACGCCGGTTGCACGACGCTTTACGTGCAGGGAGCGCACGCCGAGAAGTTCGTGAAGAATGGGAAGACCGACCTGCTCGGGAAGGCGCTGGACTATATGAAGAGCCAGGGTTATGTGGCTGGAATCGGCGCCCATTCAATCGAGGTCCCGATTGCCTGCGAGAAAGCCGGGATGAACCCCGACTACTACGTCAAGACCTTGCACCATGAACAGTACTGGTCGGCCCATCCGCGCGAGTTCCGGCAGGAATGGACCGTCGATGGCTCTCGAAACGTGGAGCACCACCTGTTCCATGACAACATGTGGGATCTGTTCCCCGACAAGACCATCGAGTTCATGAAGACGGTGAACAAGCCTTGGGTCGCTTTCAAGGTCCTGGCCGCCGGCGCTATCCATCCCAAGGAAGGCTTCAAGTTCGCGTTCGAGAACGGGGCCGATTTCGTTTGCGTCGGCATGTTCGATTTTCAGATTGTCGAGGACGTGAACATCGCGATCGACACCCTGAAGAACGTCAAGCGGCAGCGCAGCTGGCTGTCGTGAAGGATTTGTTTTTTCCCACACCGAAGGGGCATAAGCGCTCAAATAAGAAGCGAGAGTGGGGGCGTCCCCTGGGAGCGCAGGCGTCCCGCCTGCACTGGGGCAAGGGGCGTCCCGCCCCGTCCGCGCCTCTCGCAAGGCCGATGGTACCAACGGCGCGGACGGGGCGGGACGCCCCTTGCCCCAGTGCAGACGGGACGCCTGCGCTCCCAGGGGACGCCCCCACTCTCGCTTCTTATTTGAGCGCTTATGCCCCGAAGGGGTTGAGTAGCAAAGCCCAGGGTAGGTCGCATAAAGCGCGACCTACCCTGGGCTTTGCTACTCAACCCCTTCGGGGTAAAAAGACAGATGCATCGGGCCGGGCTATGCGATCGCTATTCAACCTGGCCGTTCTGCTTCTCCTTCCCCTCTCTGCCTGCAGCCTCTTCGAACCCGAACCGGCTACTGCCACGTTCAAGACGATGGGCACCCGGGCGGCGGTTACGCTGGCCGGCCTGGAAAACGAAAAACTCGCGAAGGCCGCAGTTGACGCCGAGAGACTGATGGCGGCGCTTGAGGCGGAACTGAGCATTTACCGTGCCGACAGCGTTGTTTCTCGACTCAACTCCCTGGCCGGCGTCCGGCCCATGGAAGTCCCCGAACATACCCGGCGCTTATTGGAGATCTCGATAAAATACGGGGATCTGACAAGCGGCGCGTTTGATGTGACGTTAGGGCCGGTTGTGGGCCTGTGGCGCCCGAAGCCCGGTCAGACTCCTTCCCTTCCAACCGAAGACGCGCTCCAGGAGAAACTGGCGCTTGTTAACTTTCGCAACATCAAAGTACAAGGCAGCGAGGCGTTCCTGCCGACGCCTGGCATGCGAGTTGATCTGGGAGGAATAGCCAAAGGATACGCGGTTGACCTTGCCTGGCAAGCTCTCCGCAGACGCGGCGCCGTGAACTTCATGTTCGATCTCGGAGGAAACATCCGGGTGTCGGGCAAAGCCGGATCAGGGCTACCATGGTCGATCGCTGTCCGCAGCCCGTTCGACACGTCGCGCAATCTCGCGAACGTCGCGATGCCTGACGGGTGGGCCGTGGCGACTTCCGGACAGTACGAGCGATTCGTGGAAATCGAAGGTCGACGGTACGGTCACATTATCGATCCACGTACCGGCTATCCGGCCGCCGGATTAGCCGGAGTCACGGTTTTCGCTCGGGAAGCGACCATGACCGACGGGCTATCAACAGCCCTGTTTGTCCTGGGCCCCCAAAAGAGTGTCCCTGTCTTGCGAAAGACCGGGGCCGAAGCGATTTTTATTCCCGACAAAGAGCCGCCGGAACTTTGGGTGACGCCTGGGATTCAGAGCAGGCTTAGCCTGCTCGAAGAGGCCAAAGTGACGCTACTCCCCGGGTGGTGACCGGAGGAAAGGACCTCAAGGACCCCAAAGACCTCAAAGACATATCAGCAGCCTTTGTCCTTGAGGTCTTTGAGGTCCCTGAGGTCCTTGAGGTCCTTTTCTCCCCTCAAAACGCCTGGCCGATACTGAAGAAAAAGGCTCCGCGTTTCTCTTCCGGCTGGCGGTCGAGCTTTATCCCGTAGTCCGCCCGGAGCAGAAAGTAAGGCGTGCGGAGCCGCAGCCCGAAACCCGTAGAACCGCGGACGTCGAAGGGGTTGAAGTCCCTGATCTTCCGATAGACGTTGCCGACATCGACAAACCCTACCCCGTCAACAATGCTGTAGAGAGGAAAGCGAAGCTCATTATTGAGGACGAACACGGCCTCGCCGCCCGCCGGATCGCCGATCACGTTGCGCGGGCCGATCGTGTCCTGCTCGAAGCCGCGCACGCTTGTACCTCCACCCGCAAAGAACCGTTCGCTCGCCACCACCACCTGCTCACCGAAGGCATCCGCCAGCCCAACCCGGACACCACCGGCGTATACCAGCCTCGATCTCCGCACCCCACCGCTCCACGGGATCGCGGTCGGTTCGCTCAAAGGGATGTACTGGAAGTATTGGCCGAAATACCGGCCAAAGGTTAAGTCGGAACCAACCCATTTCGGGGCGTACTCCAGGCTCTGCGAAATGAAGGAGCCACGGGACGCGTCGAGGACGTCGTCGCGCACGTCCCGGACAGCGCTCGCCAGCAGGCGGCCGACTTTCAAAGTGACATCAAAAAAGGGATCGGGCCCGATGTCGTAAGTGTGGTCCCGCTCAAACCGGTAGCCATAGGAGAGCACGAACCGGTTGCGAAACTCCTTCTGTTGCTGCAGCGAGACGCCTGCCCGATCCACCGCAAAATTCGCTTCCTGCCTCACCTCTCTGCTCAGGAACGTCGCTATGCTGGTATCGAATGGCAGCCCGGCGAGCTGGGGCTGACTGAAATAAGCGCGGATCTCCCGGAACTTGTCGTCGTATCGACCCCGGAGGCCGAGGGTCGCTGCGTTCCCAAGGACATTGCGATTTGTCGCATCGGCAATCACGCCCAGTCCCCGGTCCGTATCGTAGAACCCGCCATACTGAAGCCGGTAGGGCTGAACTTCACGGACCCGGACGATCACCCTCACCGACTTTTCCCCGGTTTTGGCGGCTTCCGGCATTTCCTCACGGTCGATCTCAACCAGGGAATAGGCGCCGCTGTTGTAGAGACTGCGGCGCGATTGCGCGACTCGGTCAGGAGTCAGGGCATCGCCGGGGGCAAAGGTGACCTGATGACGGATGAACGCGGCACTTGTCTTCCGGTTTCCTTCGATCGAGACGTCCCTGACGATCTCCTCACGGTTTTCCTCAACGCGGAAAACAAGGCGAGTGTGTCCGGTCTCGGCGGCCGTCTGGACGTCCGCTTCGATAGCGGCATCGTTGTAGCCGGAGCTCGAGTAAAAACCCTCCAGCCTGGCGACAGCTTCGTCTCGCATCCGTGGCACAAGAACCTGGCCGGCCGTCAATCCGCTAGCCGCAAGCAGTTGCTCCTCTGGGAAGATCGCGTTACCCTCAAACCGAAGTTCGGTGATTGTCGCCCGAGGGCCTTCTGTCACGGGAACTACTATTCTTGCTTCGCTGGTCTCGCTATGGAGCTCTGTTAGCGGGTCCGCAACGGCCGTCTGCAGGTACCCTTCCTGCCGATAGAGGCGTTTGATCAGGTCCTTAACTTCAGACTGAGCCGCCTGTATCCTCCCCAGCAGGTGCGCGTTCTCCAGCTCGCTGCGCAGCCGTTCCTCGGGAATGGCGGTCACCCCCTGAAAGGCGACCTCGAGATCGGAATAGCGCCTTCCCGGATCGATGGTGAAGATCACCTGCTTGACTGCTCCCCGCTGCACCTCGTGACTCACCCGCGCCTCGAGATGTCCATCCTGCACAAACCGGGCTTTGATCAGTTCTTCAGCCGACGCAGCGCGCTGAGCATCAAACACCCCTTCAGCCCACGCTTCCCGCACTTTCCCGCGCACTTCGTCGCTCAGCTCGGCGCCCTGGAAAGCAAACTCGACCCGGGTGCCCGGCTCGATATCAAGTGAAAGCTCCGTGGTTTCAGGTGTTGGCTCTTCACGACCCAGGCGCACCCGCGCCTCGAGATATCCCTGCACCTTCAGAAAATCGTTCAGGCGGGCGAGGCCGCGCCGTACCTTGAAAAAGTCGTAGGTATCGCCCGGCTTTACACCAAACTGCTTCCGCAATTCCGGCTCGGTAAAAGGCAGGCCGCCCTCCACTTTGACCGCAGAGACTTTCCGCCTCTTCTCCTCACCCGCCGACGCACGGTCACTCGCGGACTGGCCGCCAATCCGAAGATCGTGGCGCACCTCAAAGCGGAATTTGGCGTCACCATCCGCTTCGCCTTCCGGGGCTGTCTCGTGGATTACCCGGGCGGTAAATCGGCGCGTTACGTCGTACTCACCGATGTAGATCTGATCGGTCCCGTTGGTCAGATCCATGGAATAGACCAGGCCCAGCTGCCGCGTCAGGTCCTGCCCTATCGTAAGCCGGGCGGTCGGATCGGATTCGGCGGCGATCAGGTTCGGCTGAATACGGACCTTCGATAAACCGGTCGCCTGCTCCAGCCCTCGCTCCAGTCGGCCGGTCACTGTACCCGTCAGGAGCGAAAGCGTCTGTTCGCGTAGAACGGCGCTCGCTTCCCCTCTGGCTTCTTCAAGTTTCCGGCCGGTCACGAGCAAGGCGATGATATCCGGCTCGGGAAGAGGGTCCTCAGATGTCAAACTGCTCTCGAGGTTCGCCGGATCCCCGCTGATCCGCAGGGTGATCTCGTACTCGTCCACCTGGGTCTTGGCCGCAAGATCCAAGGTGGGCTCGATTCGGGCAGGGTTATAGAACGAGATGGTCCCACGTTCGAGGTAGTAGGTGCGTTCCCGAAGGTAGAGCTCTCCCCCTTCTTCAAGGGTCAACCGTCCGAGCAGGCTGGGCCGATAGAAGTCGCCAACCAGCCGCAGGTTCAGATCTCCCGCCATCTTCGCCAGGTTGTTATCCATGACGATCGGGTCTCGACTTCTCACGTTCACGTTAAACCGGAGACGGGAAAGCAAGGGGTCTCTCTCGACACTGACCCCCGAAGCAGTTTCAGACGCAACGAGCCCGAGAAGCTCCTCCTCGAGGCTGACCGGATCGGTGTAAGAACCCTGCAGAACGTCGACTCGACCGCCCAACTCGATTGGCCCACCCCTGGTCGTCAGTCGCAAATCGGCATTCGATGACGTCTGCAGGCCTTCGGGCAACTCAAGATAGACATTTCGTCCGGTTAATCGGAGATCCGCCGAATCAAGCGCCCCTCCGGCGAAACCGGCCTCGCCGGTTACCCGCAGGGAACCGCCATTCAAGTTACCCTTGAACTTCGTAACGACCACCCGATTTCCGGTCAGGTCGAGCCGGACGCCAAGATCCGTCAGCTGCAGACCCGGTTCCTCGACCGTCATTTGGCCGTTTTCGAGACTCCAGAACCCGGTCGCACGAACGTCGGACGCTGTACCACCAAGGACCACCTGGAATTCGGAAGCGCCGGCCGCGGCAACGTCCTTGGCAAAGACGGTCAGCAACGAAAGATCCATCTTCCCGTCGGCGCGCAGATTCAAGGCTTGCGACCCCGTGATCTCCGCTGTCCCTCCTGCTTCAATCCGGGTCTCCGGGCCGGTCAGGCCAAACCGATCCACCCTCACCTGGCCATTTTGCAGCGTCAGCAGGCCCGGAACTTCCTGCTCCAGCGACATCCCTGCCACACGGAGGTTCATTTCATCCAGCCGGAGGGAGGCGACCACCGAGCCGATCTCCGTGGACGGTGCCTGAGCCTGGAAACTCGCCGTGAGCGTTCCTGCGACGTCCTCGGGCATACCGGTAATCGAATCCAGGGAAAAACCCGACAGCTTCCCGCGCAACTCGCCCGTCCCTTGCGCCTTGCCTATCGACTTCGGCAGTTCCACGGGGAGGATGCCGAGGGGAACGGTCGCGGTCACGTCAAGGAGGCCCGGGCCAAGCCGGGCCGTCAGACGATCCAGGTTGACTGCACCATTCGCCAGCGAGAGGTTCAGATCGATTGGTTCTACGGGCGCAGCAAGCTCCGGGAGACGGACAGTACCGCCTTGGAGCGAGAGGCGTAATGTTGGATCGACATTCGGAATGTCGCCGCGGATCAGCCCGTCGATAGCTACAGTGCCGCTCGCCGAGTAGCCGCCCGATGGGTAGAAGATTCGCGCAAGCTGACTGAGGTCGAGCGAACCTCTAAGGGAAATCCCTGGGAGCGCGGGCGTCTCGCCTGCACTGGGGCGAGGGGCGTCCCGCCCCTCGCCCCAGTGCAGGCGGGACGCCTGCGCTCCCAGCGACGCCTGCGCTCCCAGGGACGGATCCACCGGCAATTCACCTTCAAGCGTCAGATACGAGGCGCCGCTCGCGATCGTGGTTGGAGATACCGTGACCCGGTGATTCGCGTATTGGATTTCAAACGGCCCCTGATTCTCAATCTTTTGCCCGGCGACGGTCAGAGAGAGATCGGAAACACTGAGTTTCGCTTGACCGTCTATAGGCGTCTGGGCAGTTCCCTGGCCGGCAAGCAGAGCGGTAAGCCGGCCCTCGAGCGGCTTGCCTCCAACCGCAAGCGGCAGCCTGGCGAGATCTAGAGCGTCCGCTCGGACTGTTACCTGGGAGGGGTAAGGTGCGTCAATGCCCATCCGGGCATCGGCATTCAGGTTCAGAGCAGGAGCCTTCAATCCGACGCGGGCCTCGCGATTCTCAACGCGCCCATCCGCCCGGATTGATCCGAGCGGCCGGTCACTCAGCTTCACTTCATCAGCTTGAAGACTGAATGTGAGCTGCGGGTCTTCGACCGTCCCGCTTCCTTGGGCAGAGAGCCTGAGCTGCCCTGACAAAGGCAGGGAGCCCGGAATATTCAAATGCGAAAGGGCCAGATTTTCCGAGCCGAGGTCAAGCCGGTAAGCACCGGAGTCGAGCTGGTAGGATCCGGTGGCTTTCAACGTGCCGGCCTCTGCACCCCGCTTCTCGAGGACTACCTGTTTAGCCTCGATGAGCTGATCAACCAGGGTTCCTTCGACAGTCAGTTTCCCCAACGGTTCCTGATAGACCTCGATCCCCTCCACCTTGGCGGAAAACTGCGCTCGCGGATGGTCCGCGGTTCCCTCCACCGTCGCATCCGCCTCCGCCCGACCGGTTATCGGAAAGTCGTATCCCAAAGCCGCCAAGACCTGAGCAACGTCGACCGGACTGGTTGTCGCCCGCAGGTTGAAAACCGGGCTCTCGCCCTGGAGCCCGACCTTTCCCTGGACACTGGCCGATTGGCCCTTCCAGTCGGCCGTGGCCCGATTCACCAGGATTTGGTCCAAAGTGATCTGGCTCTCGGCGGCAAGCCGGATACCGTCAAATTCCGCCACCCCGATTGAAGGAGCGTCGACCGTCACGGCCATAGTCGGGCTTTCGAGCGTCCCCGAAACGGACGAAACGAGCGAAGCACTGCCTCTGAGACGAAGGCCCGTGACGCTGTTTTCTGAAGGAGTGCCCGTGAAGGCCTCAAGATTTGAGGCCACTAGCCCTACGTCACTTATCTCGCCCTTGAGCTGGCCCCGAATCGCCGCTTTCTGCAACTCCTCAAACGCGCCGAATTCCGTCAGAGCCAGATCTCCGGATGTCCAAAAACCGGGCAACTGAACCCCCGTCAGGGAAACGGCGGCGACACCCGGGCGGGTGAGCTTGACCCTGACTTGACCAGCTGCGGGGAGAACATTTTGCGATGTCCGGTTGGCCGTCTTCACGAGCAAGACGTCCGCCTGACCGGTGGCCGTCTCAAAGTCCGTTCCCTGCCACTCGGCCCGGATTTTCCCCGTCGCGCGGCTGGCGATGAGGTATTCGGACCCGGCCGCCTTCAGCAGCCGGAGCAAATCGACACCCTGCAATTCAATATCAGCCCGGCTGTTCCCCGCCGCTTGGGTCAGCGCCAGTTCACCGCGCCCGGTGGCCGAGCCAAATGGAGACCGGAGGGCGAGCGATGTCATCCGCAGGCGGCCCGGTTCCTGATCCCACCGAACGACGACGCCGGCCGACAGAGGGGAAAACTGGCGAAACGCAAGTCGCTCGCCCTGCAACCGGGCTTCCGCAGCCAGCTTGCCCAGTGCACCCCTGATGTCCGCTTTTACTCCCAGCGTGCCCGCCACTGGCTCGTCGAACTGCGTAGCGGCCGCAATCTGCGGCAAATCCAGGTGAGCATCCACCGTGAAATCCAGGCGGGGATCGGCCAGGCCTTCGAGGCGGCCGGTGACCTTGACGGTTGAGCTCGCGCTTCGGAGGAAAAGCTCGTTTACCGCCAGGCCACTCAGATTTCCGGGGAGTCGCGCCTTGAGGCGCACGTCGTCAACAGGCACCAAACAACTCTCGACCTGAACCCGCCCCGTCTTCGACTGGGTGAGCTCGACGTCGTGATTGAAACCCGGCATCCGACCCGTGATTCGCAGAGTCGCATCGGGCAATTCGGCCCGAATCTGCTGCTGACGGTCGTCAAAGAGGACCGAGAGATGGTCCACCCGGAGATCGGAGATCAGGAATTCAGGCAGGGCCCCTTCCTCTTCTTCGACTTTCGATTCCGGTATATCAGGCAGGTTGGTCCGGCCTGCCTGCGTGGTCAGCAAATGCACCTTCACCTGGGTCAGGCGGGCTTCATCGATGGCGATCATGCCGCGCACGAGGGAAAGGAGTCCCGCCCTGACTGTTATCTGGCGGACCTGGGCGAGGGCCGGGAGGTCGGGTTTGCTTACGGAACTGACACGGACATCGGTCAGAGTCGCCGAGCCGCGGGCAAGGTTGTACTTAATCTCGGACGCGTCCAGACGGACGTCAACCGCGGCCAGCCGGGCCTGGATCTGCCGAAGCGCAAATCGACGGGCCGGCGGAGTATGCAGCAGTATGAGAACGAGAACAGCGAAAAGCAGGACTATCCCGACAACCAGGCCTGCCAGACGCAGCTTTGACTTGAACATTGCCGAGCTCCGCGTCCGGTTCTAGAAAATCGAAGTTGGCGGCTGCCGGCAACTCCGATTTCCTTCAGGCCTTTGTCACTGAACAGCGCGCAGCAGTGCCTTGCATTTCGGCGCTTCCGGCGCATTCGGTGCGAGCTTCAGGAACATCTGAAGGTGTTCCACCATCTTGTCCGGCCTCTTGACTTTGCTGTACCCCATGCCGATGTAGTAATGATTGTACGGTCGCATCGGGTCGAGCTTGATGGCCTTCTCGAGATCCTGAACGGATTCGTTCCATTTCTCCTGTCTGGCGTAAACGGCGCCGCGGTACTGGTAGAAATCCGCCTGCTGGCTTTCGGGCCCTTGAGCCAGCGCCTGAGCCTGCTGGATCTCCTTCTCGGCGTCGTTCACTTTCCCCTGCTCGAACAAGGCGACGCCCAGCTGGAAATGGGCGTCCGGGTTGTCCGGTTGTGCCGCCACCGCAGCCCGCAACGCGGCCTCTGCCTGGGAATACTGCTTCGCAGCGTTCAGATCTTTCCCTTTTTTGAGGTTCTCATCAACCGGCGCGGCAACAGCCGCTTGAGGCGGCTCAGTCTGAGCAGGCGGCGACTGGGGAGGCTGTTCCGCCGGTTCGCCGGCAGGAGGATTCGGATCAGGCTCCTGGCCAACCGCAATCCCCGTCACTGCCGGGACCACCAAAACGGCGGCCAACAAAAGCATTAATAGGCTCCCTTTTTTCATCAATTGGTCCTCCTTGGCCTCACTATATATAAGTATAAGACGAGGCTTAAAGCGCGGAGTTGCTTGCTTCCCCTACTTCATCATCGTGGCTTTGTCCAATCGGACTTGGTGACACCAGGTACGCTACTTCACGATCGTGGCTTTTTTTATGTAATCCAGCTCCGGGAAGAACTTCTTCAGGTACTGATTGCCGCCCCCCTGGATGAAGCCCTGGTTCGGCCCCTTGCCTTGAGGGGAACCTTCCCCATAGCCGGAATAGATCGAATCGACCACCGACATCCCCTCCACGACCTTCCCGATCGGGGCAAAGCCCTGGCCGTCCAGGCTTGAATTGTCGGCGAAGTTGATGAAGAGCTGAGTCGTGCGGGTATTGGGTCCGGCCGTCGCAAAAGTTACGAATCCTCGACGGTTTGATTCTTTTACCGGGTCGTCCGGAATCTCCGAGTTCTTCCAGATGCGGTTAACCTCCGTGTTGCCGTTGATCCCGAACTGCGCCATGAACCCGGGGAGTACGCGGAAAAAGCCCGTGTCGTCGAGGAAACCGATCTTCACGAGGTTGTAGAAGCGGTCAGCTCCGTTTGGCGCCCAGCTTCGTGTGACCTTTATCAGAATATCGCCCTTCGTGGTTTCAAACTTGACGTTGTACGTTGCCGGTGCCTGCTCGACCGCACGCGTCGGGTCCATTAGCGCCACATTGGCCGAAGACTCCGGCGGCTGGGCGGGCTCGGCCGTTTCTGAAGCGGATGGCTGTTCCTGTTTCTCGCGACTGCATGCGGGGAAAAAAAGGATGAGCCAAACAACGACGAGGAAAGCTGTTCTTAGTTTTCTGGAAGTGCTCAACATGGCTCTTAGCTTAGCCAAATACGAGACTTTTGGCCACGCCGAAGTACCGATTGGCTTTGTCGACGGATTCCCGTTATCATCAGCATCGAAAAGTGAAAAACAGGGGGTACTATGGCGTATACCTACGAAGAACTGAAGCACAAGACAGTTGTTGAACTGCGGGAAATGTGCGAGGGTATCGATCATCCGGCCGTACAAGGGCACACGCAGATGAACAAAGAGCATCTGCTCGACGGGCTCTGTGCCGCTCTGAACATCACCAAACACACCCACCATGAAGCCAAGGGTGTTGACAAAGGGGAGCTGAAGCAGCAGATCAAGCAGCTGAAAAAGCAGCGAGACGAGGCCATCGGGGCGCATGACAATGCGGCGCTCAAGGCGGTCCGCCGCCAGATTCACGACATTAAGGTCAAGCTGCACCGGGCGACGGTGTAAACCAAGGATGAAGGATGAAGGATGAAGGATGAGGGAAAAAAGAGGACGGGATCTTCATCCTTCATCCTTCACTCTTCATCCTTGGCTTTACGGAATCATTCCAGTGAAGACGTAGGCCTGCAGTAGCACCAAAACCCCGACCAGAATCGCCAGCACCAGGCTGTGAAGAAAGACGTAGCGCAGAATATCGCCGGCTGAGGCCCCACCGCCGGTCGCTACACTCGCAACCACAATGCTCTGCGCATCGATCATCTTGCCCATCACTCCGCCGGAGGCGTTGGCGGCGGCCGTCAAAACCGGCGGAATTCCGAGTTGTTCCGCCGACACTTTCTGTAGATTCCCGAACAGCACATTCGACGACGTGTCGCTGCCGGTCAAAGCCACTCCGAGCCAACCAAGCAGAGGGGAGAAGAAGGGAAACAGGACGCCGGTGGCCGCAAACGCCAACCCCATGGTCGTGTCCAGTCCCGAATACCGAGTCGTGAAGCCGAGAGCAAGCATCGCAGCGATTGTCAAAAGCGATAGCCGCACCCGCCACAGCGTCCTCCCATAGAGAGCCAGCAGCTCAAGCGGGCGCAGCCGCAGGAAGAGTCCCGAGAACAGGCCGGCGACGAAAAGGCCCGTCCCAGTGGCGGAAAGCCAGTTGAATGTAAAAAGGGCGCGTTCCGGTTCCGGAACCGGGACCACTGGAGGGACCCGTAAGATCGCGCCATCCAGGTAGGGGACCGCGAATTTGACGACTGACAGGCCATCGAGAACTTTCTTGTATTGAGGGATCCCCCAGGCGAAGACGAAGATGGAAAGGAGTATCCAGGGCGACCAGGCGAGTAGAACGTCCCGGCCGCTCGGGGCGGGCGTGCCGGCGCTCCGCTGGTCCAGCGGTTCCCCGTCGGCATCATGCGGAAAACGCCAGACAGTCCGGGGACGCCAGAAGCGGAGGAGAATCACCTGGGCGGCCATTGACACCAACGCGCCGGCAATGTCGACCACCCAAGGCCCATGATAGTTGCTCACCAGGAACTGGGTGGTCGCAAAGCTGATACCAACGGTCAGACAGGCGGGCCACACCTCACGCATTCCCCGCCAGCCGGCCATCGCCGCGACCAGCCAGAACGGAACAATGACGGAGAAGAAAGGGAGCTGCCGGCCAACCATCGCGCTTAGCTGGTCGAGAGGGAGCCCGGTCACGGCATTCAGGGTGATGATCGGAGTTCCCAGGGCCCCGAAGGCGACCGGCGCGGTGTTCCCGATCAGGGCCAATCCGGCGGCCTGAAGCGGCCGGAATCCGAGGCCGATCAGCATGGCGCCTGAGATGGCCACCGGGGTCCCGAAGCCGGCAGCGCCTTCGATAAAGGCGCCGAAGCTGAAGGCAATCAGGAGAAGCTGGAGCCGGCGGTCGGCTGCCAACCCGGCAATGGAGTGCTTGACCGTTTCGAAATGCCCCGTCTTAACCGAAATATCGTAGATAAAGATGGCGTTCAGGACGATCCAGCCGATTGGAAAAAGACCGAATCCGGCGCCGTAAATAGAGGCTGCTCCAGCGAGCGCGGGCGGCATGCCGAAAACGAAAACAGCAATGACGAGCGCAGAGAAGAGCCCGGCCAAAGCGGCAAAGTGGGCCCGCACATGCATAAAAGCGAGCAGCCCGAGCAGGACGACGATCGGGATGGCGGCCACGAGAGCGGAAGAAAAGATGTGACCAAGCGGCGCGTACGTTTGGCTCCAGTGCATGAATCGCGATTGTAGCAGCGAGCGGCGGCGAGCGCTCGAGTTGTTATTTACGAATGACACGAATTACGCGAATTGGGTGGATAACAACTCGAGCGCTCGCCGCCGCTCGCTGCTACAATTCAACCATGAAAGCAGCCGTTCTTACTGACGACCGAACCATCTCGATTCAACACCGCCCGGAACCGCGCATCCAAGAGAACGAGGTTCTTCTGCGGTCCAGGCACGCCGGGATATGCGGGACGGACATTCACGTCTATCGAGGAGAGTTCAAAGGCCGGGTCTCCTATCCCGCAGTCCTTGGCCACGAGTTCGGTGGAGTCATCGAGGAAACCGGGCGGGCCGTCAAGGGATTCAGGGCGGGCGACCGCGTCGTTGTCGATCCGATCCTCTCGTGCCACAGTTGTCCCGCGTGTCTGTCGGGCCACATAAATGCCTGCCGTACGCTGAAGCTATTGGGAATCGATATCGACGGAGGATTCGGCGAACTGGTGGCCGTACCCCAGGACCGGCTCTTCCGATTGCCCGACAACATCCCGACGCTTAACGCTCCCATGCTGGAGTTGTACGCGGTCGGGCATCACATCCTCAGCCGCGGCCATGTTCAAGTGGGAGAAACGGTCGCGATACTCGGGGCTGGAAGGCTCGGGCTATCGATCCTCGACGTTCTGTGCCACAGCGCCGGGCCGGCTCGGACTTTCGTGACGGACTTCCAGCCGTTCCGGCTCGAGGCGGCCAAGCTCCTGGGAGCGGATGAAACGATCGACATCAGCCAGGCGGATCCCGTGAAGCGGATCCTCGAAAAGACCGAGGGCGTGGGAGTGGACTGTGTTATTGAAGCGGTCGGCCACTATCACAGCTTTCCCGACCAAGAACCTCCTCTTTCGCAGGCGGTCAAGATGGTCCGCAACGGCGGGCGTATCGTGACAGCCGGGCTAGGCGAGCAGACGACCGCGGTGCACTTTAAGACACTCGTCCTGAAGGAAGCCGAGCTCATCGCTTCCCGTGTGACCCTAGGTGAGTTCCCGCGTGCCATCCACCTCATGTCAAAAGGACTCCTGCACCCAGAGCTGCTCATCAGCCGGGAACTGCCGATCGGGCAGGCCGGCGAAGCTTTCGCGGAGCTTGACCACGAGCCGCCCGACACGCTGAAAGTGGTGCTGAATGTAGCGCAGTGGTAAGAATCACGCACTGAAACGGCAGCGCAGCCTAGACGTTGTCCGGCCACGCCAAAGCTTCGAAGAACTCCTGCTTGCTGCCGTAAACGTAGTCAAAGACTCGCTGCGCAGAGGGAGGCTCAAAATCCTCCACGTACTGTTCGATCTCTGTTAACTGCGAATGGCAGGAACAGTGAATTATGTCTTCGGGCTGCTGGAGTTTCGGGTCGCCCAGTCTGATACACAGTAAGAACGTTCCGCAGTCGGGGTCGTCCAGGTAGTGCTGAACCACGCACCCCACCTTGTAAAGCAGGTTTCGCTTATTCAGCTCTGCCGCCCCCCGGTCAAGTTCGGCTTCATGACGATACTCAAGAGCCATTTCGATTCCTCCGTTTCACTGCCATACAATTCTATCCGGTTCAGTGACTGAAGTGTAAAATGCACCAGAAATGGGACATGGCGGAAGGGGGAGAAGGGGGCACTTCAGGGGCGCCGGGTTTCGATAAGATTTGCGACAAAACGACGAGTCACTCAGCCGCCGCTGAGCTGGGAGGAGACAACGCCCGGCACCATCGACCTCGGGGAAGGGACTTAGCGCCAGGCGTTGCTGGAAGCCTGGCGTGCGCCGCACGCCAGGCGAGGCTGGGACGCCTAGTTTCCCTTCCTGATTCCGGAACCGCCACTTGAGCTCGACCGGCCCACTGTGGCGCTCCCGAAATAGATGATTTGGGAACCGCCGCTCTGATTCGCGTTCAGGACGCCGTTCATGTTGACGGTCGCGGTCGATCCTCCCGAGAGCTCCGAGGTCACATCCGCCACCTTGAATTCCTTCAGATCGCATTCGGCCCCGCCCGATCCGTCGATGTAGACGTTTCCTCCCTGCCCCGCCAGGTGAAGCTCCGCACCGCCGGAAAGGGAGAGTTTCAGATCGCCGCAGCGCAACTGGCCGTTTAACTCGGAACCGCCGGAAAGCTCTCCCGAAAAGGTCTCGGAACCCGCATCCATCGAAAGCTGACCTTCGACGCCGCCGCTCAGGTCCAGGCTCTTCAACGTCGGCATGACGATATTGACGCGAAGCTTGTCATGACGTCGCCATCCGCGGCGGGACTCATGGGAGAAAACGAGTACGTCACCTTCTTTCTCCACCTTCAGTTCGTCGAGGTCACGGCTGTCCCCGATCACCTGAACGCGGTGGTCAGGCCCTTGCGTGATATCCACCTCAATTCCCCAACCGACACTGACGCCCGTAAATCCGGTGAAGTGGAGATCCCGGGTTTCGGCAAACGCAACCGGCGCGGTCAGGGCAAAACACAAAAGCAGCAGGAACGGCTTCATCGAGAGTTGTTTCATTGTCGACTCCTTGGGACTGTATGACTGGTAAAACGTAAAAAAGGTTGGCGAGAGTTCAAAAAAAGAACGGTTTCACCGTTCACCGTTCACCGTTCAGCGTTCACCGTTCACCGTTCTGCCATTCACCGTTCTGCCGTTCTGGGTTGAGAGCTCGCAACACGAGACTTGAACCGTGAACGATAACGCAGAACCCAGAACCCAGAACCCAGAACGGTGAACGGTGA
>RPQK01000061.1 GCA_003819755.1 Acidobacteriota bacterium
CACTCCAAATGGCTTGGCGCCAGCAGGGTCGAAAAAGGTAAATAGCATTGGGCGAGACGCCTGCGCCCCGAGGGGCCTGGATTGTGGCCGCACTCTAATTATCTGGCGCCTGAAAATCGCTGCTGGAGAGTCCGGCCACGATAAAAGCCCGTCGACACGCTTGATTTTTTCACACCTTCTCAGCTGTCAGCCGTCAGGCGTCAGCCGTCCGCGGTCAGCGCTAATCCGCCGCCGGCTGCGCCGCCACCGGCTTAGCGTCCCGGTCCAGCACAATCGGCTTGCCTAACCCGAATTTTTCCAGTCCCTGCAGTTGCGTCTTCCCGTCGCCGACGACCAGGTAGATCATCCGGCCGGGATCGATGTACTTCGCAGCGAGCTTCTGGTGATTCTCGAGAGTCAGCCCCTGGACAAACTGCTCTCGCTGTTTGACGAAGTCTTTCGGGCGGTTGTAGACCGCGATTTCGTTCAGCATGCCCATCAGGGCTCCCAGGGTTTCAAAGTTACGGGCGTTCGACTTCGTCAGGCTAGCCTTGGTAAAGGCCAGGTCTTCCGCTTTGATTCCCTGGCGGTACTTCGCCATTTCGTCCCGGAAGATCTGCAGTGATTCGAGCGTGGCGTTGGACTGCACGGGCGCCGCCGCCGTGAAAAGGCCGGGGTAGAGGCCGCCGGCAAAGTACGACCGTGCGCCGTAGGTGAAGCCTTTTTCCTCTCTCAGGATCAGATTCAGGACTCCGTTGAAACTACCTCCGAGCTTGTCGTTCGCGACGGTGGCCGGGTAGAAATCGTCGTCCGAGGCCGAGAGGCCGATGTACCCAACCCTGATTTCCGACTGTCTGGCGCCCGGGATATCGACAAAGTAAAGCGAGGCCTGGGCGGGTGCGGCCGGCTTCGCAACGGCCGGCAATGTGGCGGGTCGGGCCGGCCACTTGGTCGACAAGCGCTCAAAAGCGGTCATGGCGCGTTTCTGGTCGAGCGCCCCGCTAATCGATATGTGGGCCAGCGAAGGTGTATAAAACTCTTTGTAGTATCCCTTGAGATCTTCGAGGGTGATGCCTTCCACTGTCTGCAGGGATCCGGTATTGTTCTCGGCCAGCAAATGATCCCGTCCGTAAGCCAGAATGCGGAAGACTCTGGAAGCAACGGCTGCCGGGGTAGCCTGCTCGCGCCGGATGCTCTCCAGCGTCTGCTGTTTGATGCGGTCGAACTCTTTCACGTCCCAGCGTGGTTCCAGGAGAATCTCCTCGACGAGCGCCATCACCGGCTCGAACTTACTGACCAGGCAGTTGCCCACGAGCGCCGTGCTGTCCGTTCCGCTGTACACACTTATGGAAGCGCCCAACTCGTCGATCGCTTCCTCCAACTCGATCGGTGTTTTCCGGGCGGTACCCTGCATCATCAGGCGTGCGGTTAGATTCGCGACCCCTATCTTGGCCGCCTTGTCGAAAAGCTGGCCTCCCTTGATATGCACTGAGAACGAGACCAGAGGCAGTTCCCGGTGCTCGATGCCGAGGACCCGGACTCCGCTCGCTGTTTTTGTCTCCCATACCGTCGGCAGCCGGAGCAATGGATCGGGGCCGGCAGGTGGCTCAACGCCGCGATCGAATTTCGTGGGAATGCGTTCCACTTTCATCGCGCTTTGTGCCGCCTGGGCCTTCTTCTGCAAGTCAATCGAATCGGGCGGTATCACAAAGCGTTCGGAATCTTTCGCGGCCAGTTCCACTTTCCCTTTCGGGACGAAACTGGTCAGAACGAACGGCTTGCCCTTGACGTATTTTTCGTAAACGCGCCACACGTCCTTCGATTGGACAGCCTTCACATTCTCGAGATACTTCGTTATAAACCCCGCGCTTCCCGCATACTCTTCGAAGCGCGCCAGCTGAAAGGCTTTCATCAGAACGCTGGAGATCGAGTTGTAGAACTGTGTCTCCAACCCAGCCTTGATTCGTTCAAGGTCTTTTTCAGTAAACTTCTCCTTCTCGAAGCGCGCGATTGCCTCCTGGATGGCGGCCTCGACATCCGAAAGAGACTTGTCGGGGAATGCGCGGGCCATGATCATGAGGTAGCCGGCCAGCTCCTGTCCCGCCTGTCCGACCATCACCGAAGGCGCAAGCTTCTTTTCCTCTACGATCACCTTGTACATCGGTGACTTCTTACCTCGGCCAAGAAGCTCGGCCAGCATGTCGAGCGCGTAGCTGTCGGGTGCGTATTCTTCGACGGTCGGGTAGACAATGCTCAGCTCCGGAGATCGGGCCAACTCGTCTTCGTAATAAGCCCGGCGGGTGGCTGAGAGCTGCACCGGCATCGGCGACATGTCTTTCACGTCCCCGTATTTGGCAACCTCGCCGAAATACTTCTCGACCCACTTTCGCGCCTGGGCCTTCTCAAAGTCGCCCGCGACAACCAGGGTGGCATTGTTGGGGCCGTACCATTTCTTGTAGAACTCATGGACGTCCGCGAGGGTGGCATTGGCGAGATCATCAAGCGAACCAATGGTCAGCCAGTTGTACGGATGGTTCTCGGGAAAGAGCAGCTTGCTCATGACGTACCGGGATTGACCGTACGGGCGATTGTCGTAGTTCTGCCGTTTCTCGTTTTGCACGACTCCCTGCTGATTCGCGAAGGCTTCCTGTGTGACCTTGCTCAGGAGGAAACCCATGCGGTCCGATTCAAGCCAGAGGGCCATTTCCAGCGCGTTTCTCGGAACCACTTCAAAGTAGATGGTGCCGTCCTGGCTCGTGCCGCCATTCAAAGTGCCGCCCGCACTCTGGATCTTCTTGAAGAACTGATCCTGGCCGACGTGCTGAGATTCCTGAAACATGATGTGCTCAAACAGGTGGGCGAACCCCGTCCGGCCCTTCACCTCACGGTTGGATCCGACGTGGTACTGTATGGCCACAGCGACAATCGGGTCGGACTTGTCCTCGTGGAAGATGACTGTCAGTCCATTGCTTAACTGAAATTTCTCATAGGGGATGCTGAGCTCCGCCGCCTGGGAAAACGTCCCGAGGCCAACCAGAGTCAGGATCAACGTCAGTGCAAATCGGGTGTGCATAGCGCCTCCTTGGCTTGGCTAGCTCGTAATGGTAATCGATTTTCGCCTTCCAAAGTAGGACAATGTTCCCGGCCCTCGGTGGGCTTTTAGTCTCTCATTTTTGGAGGAACCTCTCATGAGCAGGACGATGCGCGGAGGACTGATTGTGCTTCTGATGTCCGTGACCGCCGGTGTCTCACTGATCTTTGCCCAGACAAATCCGGTCGGACACTGGGAAGGAGCGATAAACGCACCCGGGCTGGACCTGGGTATCGTCGTGGATATCAAACAGGACCAGAACGGGCTGGCGGGCACGATGGATATCCCGGCACAGGGGCTCAAAGGATCTGCTTTGGGCAATCTCAAACTGCAAGGACAGGAGATCTCCTTCGACCTGCCCGCGGCGCCCGGCCCTCCGTCCTTCAAAGGAACCATATCGGCCGACGGGAATTCGATCGAAGGCACCATGACCCAGGGCGCGGCAGCGATTCCCTTCAAGCTGCGGCGTTTTACCGAGGCGGAAGTCGCTGAGTTGGCCAAGAAGGCCGCTCAAGAGGCAGCGAGGAAGCCGGAAAGCGTTTGGGAAGGGACGCTGACTGCCGGACCAAGTTCGTTTCATCTGGTTTTGAACGTGTTCAAGCAAGATGACGGGACCCTGACCGGCAAGATGGACAGCCCGGACCAGGGGGCAAAGGATCTTCCGGTCCCCTCGGTGACCCTCTCCGATACCAAACTGTCATTGAAGATGCCCGCGATAAACGCTTCGTTCGAAGGGACGCTGAACGAGGCGAAGAATGAGGCAGCGGGCGACTGGTCTCAGATGGGAAATACGTTCCCATTTACCCTGAAGAAGGTGGAAAAGCCGTAGCTGGGCGAGACCCGCCACGGACCGATACGGACAAACACGGACGGACACGGACAGCGAGCATTTTCGCTCTCCGTGTCCGTGCGTGAATCAGGCCGCGACTTTTCGCAACAGGCGAGCGGGCAGCGTCAACAAGGCCCAGAGCAGCTCAAAGACGCCGGAAACGGCGATGCCGACCAGTCGGAACGGCAAAAGCAGCACCCAGACCAGCGGGTAAAGCACCAGGGCCAGCAGTGCCAACGGCCAGCACAGCAGGAGCAGGATCAGCCAGAGCAGAAATTTGAGCATAGCGAACCTCCACCAGGCACTAACACCGTCTTATACGGTTCCTGAGACGTGCGGGTTCAATCGCGCGGCATGTCGCGAGCGCAGCAAGCCTTTGGAGTGCGGTGGCATGGCCTGCACTTTATACGTATCTTGAGACGTGACTTGCCCCTGGACTCGGTCCGTTCGGGGGTGCGGGCGGCGCTCACCGCTTGATTCCGGTACTTCTACGCCGAGGGCGGGGCGGTTGACTGCCGCACGAGGAGGCGCGGGGCGAACTTTTTGACGCGATCGGTGGCCTGGTCGGATCCCTCCTGGATGCTCGCCAACAGGAGGCTGCCGGCGGCGCGGCCCAGCTCTTCTCGAGGCCAGTCAATCGTCGTGAGGAAGGGATTAGGGTGATGAGCCCCCTCGATGTTGCCTGCCGCCACCACGGAGATATCCGCAGGAACTCTGAGTCCTGCCTCACGGCAGGCGTAGAGTGCGCCGATTCCCATCGGGTCATTCCCGGCAAAAACGGCGGTGGGACGCGGCTTGGTGCCGAGAAGTGCGAACATTGCCTCGCGCCCGCTCTGGATGTCGAACCGCCCTTTTCGCACCCACTGCCTGTTGACCTCGATCTGGTGGCGCCGGAGTGCGTCGAGATAGGCGCGGTGCCGCAAGGACGCAGGGCTTATCGGCGGCCCTTGAATGTGGGCGATCCGGGTGTGACCGAGCTCAACCAGGTGTTCGGTGGCCAGCCGCCCAACCTCCAGGTCGTCGACGACGACAGCCAGAAAACTCTGTTTGGGGAAGAAGCGGTCAATGAGGACAAAGGGTATCTTGCTGTCTTTTAGTTTTCGGAAGACCTGGGGCGAGGTTTCGGACTGCTCGGAGGCTATCACCAGGCCATCAACCATGCTGCTGACCAGCATCTCGATCTCAGCCTTCTCTTTCTCGACATCGAGCCAGGAGTCGCAGAGCAGCACGTTGTAACCCGCCCGGCTGACCACTTCTTCAAGCCCGCGGGTGACTTCCGCGAAAAACGAGTGAGAAATGTCGGGAACGACAACCCCGATTATTGACGTCTGACGGGTAACCAGACTGCGCGCCCACCGATTCGGTTTGTAACCCAGCTCTTCCGCGCACCGGAGGACTCTTCTGCGGGTTCTGTCGCTGACCTCCTGGCTGCCGCGAAGTGCGCGCGAAACGGTCATCGCCGAAACACCCAGTTTCCGGGCAATATCGACTATTGTTGCTCCTGTCCGGTTGATGGCCACGCCGACCCCATTCTTCACCGTTATCGTTAACTATTCAAGCAAAAATGTGGTTTCGCAGGCAGCCGCCCTCCCCCTTTCCTCCCCGACTCCCCGGGAGTACACTTGTCGCGCAAACCGGATCTTCGCTGTTAAGACCAGGAGGACTGCGATGCGAATCTGCCTGAAATGCCTGGTGGTCTTGGCGGTCGTTCTCTCCTTCGAATCAGCTGTTTCAGCGGACGACCTTATCTTCATCCATCATTCAGTCGGGCAGGATTGGCTCGACCGGGGACTGCGTGACGCGCTCACTGCGAAAAGCTATGTCGACTCAGTCAACGAGATTACTTATGGAACCGTGGTCGCGCCTTCCGCCGGCCGCTCCCCGTCACTGGGCGACGTCCCCGGGGATTACACCGACATGTACACCTGGATCTTCTGGTTCAATGATTACTTTGGAGCCATTCGCAGCCAGGGAGCCTCTGCTGGGTTCAACCGGATCGTCATGTTCAAGAGCTGTTTCCCGAACAGCGACATATGGGGTGACGGCGCGGAACCGGGTGATCCTTTCGGTGTAGACAAGATACTGACCAATTACCGCGCAGTGTACCGGCATCCGGCTGGTTCAGGCGGCAATTACCAATTCGAAGGGCACAACTACCATGCCCTCGCGGATATCTTTGCGGCCCATCCGGACATCCTGTTCATCCCTGTCACGTCGCCGCCCCTCACCTGGGAAGAATCTAACGACGCGAACGCCCACCGTGCCCGCCTTTTTACCGACTGGCTGAAAAATGACTGGCTGAGTGCGTACAATTCTGCCCACCCGACCCTCCACAACGTGGCGGTCTTCGACCTGTTCAACGAACTGGCTTACCCTGACAACCATTCCAGCCACCCCAACCGTCTGAGACAGGAGTACGGGGGCAATTCCGACGACGCCCACCCAAATGAGGCCGCTGACGCCCGTCTTACGCAGGTTTTTGCGACCAGCGCCGGCAACTTCATAGACCTGGCTTGGGAGGCCTTCAACGGCGGCGCCCCGACCTGCACTTATACGATTACCCCGAGCAGCCGGGACCATGAAGCTGCGGCCGGAGACGGAACGATTGAAGTATCAACCTCCTCCACGTGTTCTTGGACCGTACGCGCCAACGATAGCTGGATTACGGTACCGATCGGTAACGCAGGTTCCGGCGATGGGACCGTCCACTACTCTATCTCCGCCAACACGGAACCTGATGAGCGAACCGGCACACTCACGGTGGCCGGGTGGACTTTTACGATTCGCCAGGCAGCCGGTCAGCCGCCACCCCCGGCGCCCCCAGCCTTGCTCTTTCCCGCTTTCTTCAAGGGTATTCATGCGAGTTACGCGAGCAGCTTCGTCGGCGTCGCTGTCTCGAATCCTACAGACGCTGACAACTGGCTTAGCGTCGAGGGGCTCAGTGAGGCGGGCATATCGGTGAGCCAGAAGTCTCTGACTTCGGCCGTCCCGGGTTTGGGCCAAAAGGCCTTTCTAACCAGTGAGGTCATCGATGCGGAAGCCGGGGCCCGGACGCTCATCATCAAGGGAGACGCCGGTCCTTTGCGCGGCTTTTTCATGATCGGCGAAGGCTCACTGAAGCGCCTGGATGGTGTCGGTTACCAGTGGGACGAGGACACGGTCCTCTATTTCCCTTTGGCGAAGCGGGTAACGGGGGGTGAAACGACCGTGTACGTGCACAATCCCGGTACCGGCCCTTCGGCTGCCAATTTCACCTGGGTCGGGCAGGACGGCAAGACGATCAGCCAGGCTTCGATCACGATACCGGCTCGAGGGGCCGTCATGCGGACGATTGGTCAGCTCTTCCCGGCCAGTTCGGTATCGGGTGACGGTTACGTCAAGCTCACGGCCGATCAGCCGCTGACCGGATGCCTCGTTTACTGCGACGCGGAAGCGTATGTGGCGTTGCCGGCCAGTTCCGCCGCATCGGTCCCACGGCTCCTGGCACCGCATTTTTACGTGCCGGCAGCCGGCGGAGGGACCGAGCTGCGTTTGATCAACACCGGTACGGACACCGTTTCCGTGCGGGTGCGGGCCTATAAGGATGGCGAGGAGGCCGCTCTGGGCGATGAAAGCCGTGACGTCGCCGCTGGCGCCCTCTGGGTCGTTGACCTGGGCACCCTCCTTAAGATCTCCACACAAGGACTGCCTCCGGGCGGGGCGCATTCCGGCTACGTCGATTTGGAAATCAAGACAAAACCGCTCGGGTTGGAAGCCCCCGTCATCGGTTCGGTCGTCTTCTCGGGGAACAACCGGCAATTCTCGGCTGCTCTACCCCTGATCCGGGAGGGCTCCAGGCAGACGCTCTTCCCGCACGTCGCGCAATCTGCGGTCCACGCCGTTTTCACCGGCCTGGCAGTCCTGAATCCGGGCGCCGAAGGGGCTGAGGTGAGTGTCGCAGCCTTCAATCCGGCGGGCGAAGAGACGGCTCGACAGGACTTCTGGCTGGATCCAGGCGAACGCGCCGTCGATTTGCTAAACGGCGCGGCCTTCTTCGGGGCGTCGTTCTCGCAGAATGGCGGATATCTTCGACTCTGGGGTTCGCAGCCTTTGGTTTCCTTCGCTCTGTTTGGTGAATCCACCCTGGCTTACATGGCTGCTATCGGAGGGCAGGGGATTGAAGAGTGAAACTTGCTAGTTCCTATCAGGCCCGAGTGATATTCTCACGATCGTTATGAACAGCAAAGCCAGCGAAGTCCTGATGGTGATTGTCTGCTGTAATAACAAGAAGAGCGGCGGGCTTCCGTACGGGGATTCCGAACGCTCTATCTTGTCGATGCTTCAGCCACCGCTTGGCGCGGAACTAATCGGTGCGCGTTCGCGCGTGTTTGACTGGATTGCAGCCGGCGGCCAGACGTGTAACGGGGAAAGGATGCGGGATCTGCCCCGAAATCAAGGGCTGGTGAAGGGGCCCGATTTCGGGGGCACGTCAACTACGGCCGGGTACCTGCCCGCGTCCGAAAGGTACCAGGGGGCGTTTTATTCGGAGCTCGGCGCTGATGGCCCCGAGCTCTTGTCCAGCGGTTCTGCATGGGTCCTGATCCTATCCGGGATGTACGGCCTGCTCCGGCCGGCCGAACTTATCCAAGACCACCTTTGCCATTTCAACGATCACCCGATGATCAGGGAGAGTTGGACGCGGAGAGATTTGCTTACTCGTGCTGTCCTGGACTTCATCCAAGCGGTCGGCATCCGTCGGGTGCTCGACTTTACCGCGCTCCATAGTTACCGTTACCTGCTTGACTGGAGCTGGATCGGATCGCGGGTTTCGGGAGGCGTGTTCCACCTTTTTGGCGCCGCCACGACGGGTGTGGAGCTTCTCATTCCGCTGGGCTCCCTCGCTGGTACTCTCCTCAGAAGCAGTCCGGACCAACTGGTGTCCCTTAAAGCCGGAGAATTTCAAGAGACACCGGCCGATCGCATCTATCTCCATGCGGGCGGGCGAGTCCCGGACGGGCTCCCCCCTCTGCTGCGTGACGAAGTGGACCTGTTTGAATCGTGCGACGAGGTTGTGCGGATGGCGAGATCGATCGGCAGGACCCTCGACCGCCTGGATCCGAGCTCCGAGGATCGGGAAACGCCGCTCAGGATCAACGCCCTGCAGCACGAGGACAAGATTCCGGCTGACATTGCCCACGCGATGACGGACATCATTCTCTGGTACAGGCAGGTGGAGCACCAGTTTTCATTTACCGCGCAACAGATACCACTTGACTGGCTGCGCAAACGCTACGAGCAGATAGAGGCCTGGTCGGAACGCGAGGTGTAACCGAGTGAGTTAAAAAGACCTCAAAGACCCCAAGGACCTCAAGGACTAGAAAGAAGCCCCGCCTTTCTTTTTTGGTCCTTGAGGTCCTTGAGGTCTTTTCAACGCGCCCCTCCTACTGCGACACCTCAATCGTCCACTCGGCTTTGCCGTTGGCGTTCACTTTGATCAGGTAGTTGCCAGCCGCCGGGGCGTCGAGTTTCTTAGTCTCGTTGACACCAGCACCCGTACCGAGAGAGATCATCCCTTTGCTCTGCCCGCTGGCCCCATCAAATAGTTCCGCCACAAAGCCGGCCATTTTCAGATCCGGGCAGCTGACCTTATAGGAAGCCGGGCCGGCTTTCAGTGAGAGGGGTCCTACCACTTTCAGCCCCTTTCCGTTGTACGTCTTGGGCAAGACATCCGCTCCCTGGGCCACCGGCAGCTTCACGAACTCGATCTCATAGGGTTCGGTCGCCGTCACCTTATACTCTTGTTCGCCGGAGCTCGAGAAGCTGGTGAGATCCGTGAATTGGGTCCAACCGTCCGGACCTGCATACTGCCCGCCGGGTATCACGTTCATGGCTCCAAATGCTGATTGGGCCTCAAGCTTGAGACCGAAACCCTTGTACCGATAGTTGACGAGATAGCCTCCTTGCCTGGCGGCGATCTTTACGGCGCCGCTTCCGGATCCCGAGATCTTGATGTTCTCTCCGGAAACGACCGCCTTTGGCGGCGCCCCGCTCGGAGCGACTGCCGCGGTTGCGGTGGGCGGCGTGCTATTGGCGTCGGATGTTCCGGGGCTGCTGCTGTCCGGACCGCTGCATCCGTTACCTGCCGCGAGTGAAAGCGCGGCAAGGACTACCCAGTAGCGTACGCGCAAAAACGCCGTTATTTGCCCCGTTGTCGAAGATTTCGTTATTGCTTTCACAGTGCCTCCTCTTCCGGCGGGAACCTCTCAGGCCGCCGCTGTCATCTTAAGGCGTCACCCGCCCCGCGGAAAGATGATTCTACGCACCGACGCCACGGTATTTTTCCCCTTTTAGAACTGCCTCGAAATTGCTGGTATGATCAAAAGCAAGTCTTTACTTTTTTGGCAATTCTGAACAAGACAAAGCGGTTTTTGCGCCCTCGGAGGGGTTCCGCATGGCGGACTTGAAGTACAAGACAGTGGTACCGGACATGGAGTTCTGGAAACGGATGATCCCATGTCAGGCCGCGTGCCCGGTCTATACCGATGCCGGGAAATACGTTCAACTCATCGCGCAGGGAGAGTTCGAAAAGTCCTATCTGGTCGCCCGCTCTCCAAACCCCCTTGCGTCGGTGTGCGGTCGCGTCTGTGCCGCCCCCTGTGAAGACAGTTGCCGGCGCGGCAAGATCGACGCTCCCGTCAGCATTCGGGCATTGAAACGCTTCATCTGCGAAAAGTACGGAGTCGAGTCTCGCCTGCCCGATACCCAGGACCCGCTTTTCTCGGGAGAGAGCGATGCAGGGAACCAGGTCGCCTGGCATTTGCCGGTGCTCAGCCAACGCGAAGGAGGGGTAGGGAGCAAGCAGAAGGCGGCTGTGATCGGGGCCGGCCCCGCAGGGGTAGCCTGTGCCCATGATCTGGCACTGCTTGGATACGACGTCACTCTCTTCGAAGCGAGCGACGCTCTGGGTGGAATGCTGACTCACGGGATACCCGAATTTAGACTCCCCCGCTCCGTCACGGACAAGGAAATCGAAAAGATCTTCGGGCTCGGGGTAAAGGTGAAGCTCAACGCCCCGCTTTCTGCCGACTTTGGTCTTGAGGATCTTCGGCGCCTCGGCTTCGAAGCCATTTTCCTGAGCGTCGGAACCCAGCGGGGACGCGAGCTGAACATTGAAGGGGCAAACCTGGACGGGGTAGTCAAAGCGGTCGATTTCCTTCTGAATGTAAATCATGGCTTTCGTCTGGAACTGGGTGAGCGGGTGGTCGTTATCGGCGGCGGGTTTGTGGCCTTCGATGCCGCCCGGATGGCCCTTCGAGCCGCGCTCCAGCCGGATTTCGACCCCCAGGCGGCAGGGGTAATGCCGGCCGCCTTGGATGCCGCGCGGGCGGCCGTTCGAGCCGGCGTGGCCGACGTGCGGATCTGCAGCCTCGAATCTTTTGACGAAATGCCGGCGCTTCGGACCGAGCAGGGGCGGGAAGAATTCGCCGAAGCACGGCGCGAGGGCGTCCATTTTCATCCCCAGCGAGGGCCGGCGCGAATCCTGGGCAAGGATGGCCGGGTCGCTGCTGTCGAACTGGTCGGCGTAAGAAGGACATATGACCCCGACGGCCGGTTCAACCCGGTTTATACGCCGGAGATCAAGGAACTGCTGGAAGCCGATTCGGTGATTCTGGCTGTCGGCCAGCAGGCGGACCTCTCCTTTCTCAAACCTGCCGACTGTGTCAAGGTTACCCCGCGGGGAACCATCGCGATTGACGCCGGGACGCTGGCAACCACGGCCCCTGGGGTGTACGCCGGCGGGGACGTGGCTTTCGGTCCGCGTAACCTCATCGATGCCGTAGCCAACGGCAAGCGCGCGGCTATTTCGATTGATCAGTACCTGCGGGCGAAGAGCGGCGGCCCGACCGTGGAGTTGACGGTCGAGAAGATTCCGACCCGGCTCTACAGCATGGCCGAGGACTACGAGAAACTAGCTCGACAGGCACCCCCCAGCGTTCCGCTGGATCGCCGAACCGGGATCTCGGAAGTCGAAGCCGGCTATTCTGAACCGGAGGCGAAAGACCAGGCAGAGCGCTGCCTTTACTGTCACATCCAGACTATCTACGACGCCGAGAAGTGCGTGCTGTGCAACCGGTGCGTGGACGTCTGTCCTGAGCATTGTCTGAAGCTCGTCCCGGTCGAAGCGCTCGACCTCGACCCACAGCTCGTAAAGGATACGACGGCCTTTGCCGGAGTTTCGGGTGACGGTCCGTTCTCCGCGATGATCAAGGACGACGAGAAGTGCATCCGCTGTGGATTGTGCGCCAAGCGCTGCCCGACCGATGCCATGACCATGGAGGTCTTCCATTATGTTGAGCGATAAAGCCGCGCAGGCGGCTGAGCCGGTGCGTCAAACCGGGTCGCCCGGGAGCGGATCCGGGGAAACCGGCCGAATTGATCAACCCAGTCGTCGTTCTTTCCTCGTGAGGCTAGGGGTCGGTGCGGGACTTGCCGGGTTGGCCGGGCAGGCTTATGCCTTCTTCCGCTCCCTCGTTCCCAACGTACTGTATGAGGAACCGCCTCGTTTCAAGATCGGGACCGCCGATCGGTTCGGCGAAGGCGTTTCGTTTCTCGACGACCGGCGTCTTTTCATCTTCCGGTCAAAAAATACTTTCCAGGCGATGTCGGCGGTGTGCACGCATCTCGGCTGCACGGTCAAGTTGACGCGGCTGGACCAGGCGAAAAAGGTCACAGCGGGCGGGCGCGAGTTGTTGGAACAGCAGGAGTTTATCTGTCCCTGTCACGGCTCCAAGTACTACGGGGATGGCACGAATTACGCCGGGCCGGCGCCGAGGCCTCTGCCCTTTTTCCGGCTCGAGGTTTCGCCCGACGACGGACAGCTGATCGTGGACGCGACGGAGGAAACGGATCGCGAGTTCAGGCTAACGGTGTGAAGCCGGGGAGCGCCGGCGAGACGGCCGCGCTCCCCGGGAAACGAGGACCCAGTAATGGAAACAACGACCAAACGCACCACTTGGGAGAAAATCAGTTGGACCTGGCGGCCCGCCAGCGGGCGGGAGTCGGGAGACTCGATCGTCCGCAACTTCCTGCTCCACTGGTTCCCCGCCAAAGTGTCCATCGAAAGCCTCTCCTGGGGCTACTCCTTCTGGCTGGGCACGATCTCGGCTGTGCTTTTCGCGATTCTCACGCTAACCGGGGCCATACTCATGTTCCTGTATGTCCCGTCAGTCGAGAGAGCTTATCTTTCGGTCAAGGACCTGGAGTTTGCCGTCTCGTATGGGTGGTTCCTGCGAGGTGTTCACCGGATAGCCGCCCATCTGATGGTGGCCGTGGTGTTCCTTCACATGGTGCGAGTTTTCCTGACCGGGGCTTATCTCAACACTCGCCCGGGGCAGCAAAGCCGGCCCCTTAACTGGATCGTCGGGGTCGGATTGCTGCTGCTGACGCTCCTGCTTTCCTTTACCGGGTACTTGCTCCCGTGGGACCAGTTGGCGTTCTGGGCCATCACCGTCGGCACCAACATCGCCCAGGCGGCCCCCGTCTTCGGAGAACCCTCCCGGTTCCTGCTGCTCGGAGGAACTTCGATCGGTCAGGCCACGCTCATCCGGTTCTATGTCCTGCATTGCTTTTTCCTCCCGTTCCTCGTCCTGCTCCTGGTTTCGTACCACATGTGGCGGATACGCAAGGACGGGGGGCTGGCGTGCTTCGACCAGATGACACTCGGCCTCAAAGCGCAAGAGATGTCCCCCAGTCCGACGAAAACTTACTCGCTTCTGGGCATTACCAGCGGAACGAGTGTTCATGTGCGGACGACGGTCGTGGACGAAGACGAACACACCGTCGAGTCGTCCCCGAACCTCACCCGGCGCCTGGCTGTCGTGGTGCTCGGCACCTTTGTCATAACGGCCCTCCTGGCGTTGATAGTGCCGGCCCCGCTCGAAGGGCCCGCCAACCCCAGTGTGACTCCAAACCCGGCCAAGGCCCCCTGGTACTTCCTTTGGCTGCAGGAGCTAGTCACGGACACGACCGTCAACCTGGGCGGATACACGATCAACGGAGCGCTGATCGGCGGAATCGTGATCCCCGGGCTGGTCGTCCTGGCCCTTCTCGCGGTGCCTTACCTCGATAGATCGCCGGCACAGGCCGTCGGTGTCTGGTGGGCCGGCCAAAGGCGCCGAGTCAATCTCATTTTCCTGGCTGCAGTGCTTGTCGTGCTGCTTCTGACCATCGTCGGAACCTACCTGCGCGGTCCGTACTGGAATATCTACTGGCCGTGGGAGGGCTGGCCCGAACTGCCGCGTAAGTTCTGAGGGAGGCATGCAGTGTATCGGAAAGACCTGATCTTGATTTCTGGATTCGGCGCTCTGGCGCTGGCAGTGACCGGATTTCTACTGTGGAGCTCTTGGACGGAGGAATGGCGAGCCTACCAGGCCGAGTTTAACGAGCTTGTTGCGGAGAAGTTCGGCGAGGAACGAGCCGCCGGGGTTCCGACCGGCCTGCAGCAGATTTGGGTGCGCGACCTCGACCGGGTGGACCGGTGCGTCACCTGCCATCAGGGGATCGAGTGGAAGGGCCTCGAGAACGAACCTCAACCCTATCGCACCCATCCGGCCGCCATTATCAAGACTCATCCGCTGCCGAGGTTCGGCTGCACGTCCTGCCACGCCGGGCAGGGCTATGCCACCGATTTTGAGGCGGCTCACGGCTTCGTCGAGCATTGGGAAGAGCCGCTTCTGGGGAGCGAGTTGAGCGACGTCTACCTGGTCCGGGATAAGAAGGCCATGCTGCAGATGAAGTGCAACGAGTGTCACCGCTATGAACGGGAGACGAAGGGAGCGGAGTTCATCAACCGGGCCAAGCAACTGGTGCAGCAAAAGGGGTGCCGCGCCTGCCACGTGGTAAACGGACGAGGCGGGCAGATTGGGCCGGACCTGACCTTCGTAGGTGATAAGTCACCCGAACAGTACGATTTCTCCAGAATTTCCGGGGTTCATTCCGCCTTTGCGTGGCACGTCGCCCATCTGCAAAACCCGAAAGCCCTTGTCCCGGAGACCGTGATGCCGGAATTCGGGCTTTCAAGCGCCGACGCTCAGGCCCTGACCTTGCTCGTCCTGAGCTGGAAACGGAGCGAGCTCCCCGCCCGCTACCTGCCCGGCGCCACCCTGGCTGACCGAGCGACACCCGAGGAGGCGGAGAAGGAGCGCCAGATGATGGAGGGCGAAGGCGCCTTTTTCGTCAAGAAAGGATGCTTCATCTGTCATTCGGTCTCGAGCCTCGGCATCGACTCAGCTGCCAAGATCGGCCCGGACCTGAGCGAAGCGGTCGTCGATGTCCAGAGCCGGTTTGGCAAAACTCTTGAGGACTTCCTGGCGAATCCGACCGGAACCATGGCGGTCGTTTTGGCGACCCAGATCCAGCTAACCCCGGAGGAGAAGCGGGAGGCCATTGACAAACTGAAGCACGCCTATGAGAAGAAAACCGCCGAAGCGGCGGGGACGGATAGATTGAAGAACTGAGCTGGGAGGGCGGGCCCGCGGATGACGCGGATAAACGCGGATAACGCGGATGAAGGCACGAAACGCCCTTCGTGCCTTCATCCGCGTTATCCGCGTTTATCCGCGTCATCCGCGGGGCCCGCCCTCCCAGCGATGACCGGAGGGAGAACATGAAAACCAGAATGAGCCGCATCACGTGGATGATCGTCGGGGGAGCGTGTGCCCTTGCCTTGAGTCTGATCCCCATGAGTTGCGGGAGCAAGACTCGCGTTCAACAACGGACAGGGGCGGCCGAAGCCGCAGTGGCGACTTACGTGGCCCCGGGAGATGTCGATCAGTATTACCTTTTTTACTCCGGCGGGCATTCCGGTCAAATCTATGTCGGCGGCGTGCCGTCGATGCGCCATATTTGTACGATACCGGTGTTCGCCCCGTATCCCGCAACCGGCTATGGATTCGACAAGGAAACCAAGGAGATGCTGGGGGCTTTCACCTGGGGCGACGCCCACCACCCCGCGCTCAGTGAGACCAAAGGGGATTACGACGGAAGGTGGCTCTTCATCAACGACAACGCCAACAACCGCGTCGCCCGCATCGATCTGGCTGACTTTAAAACCAAACAGATCATTGGCCCCATTCCCAACGTCTCGGGTAACCACGGCTCGACCTTTGTTACCCCGAACACCGAGTACGTCCTGGCGGCTTCCCGTTTTTCGATTCCACTCCCGAAAGGAAGCTATGCCCCGATAGAGAATTATGCCACTCAATACAAGGGCGTTGTCGCGGGAATCGCCGTCGATCCGAGCACCGGCAAGATGACCCTCGGCTGGGAAATCCTGATGCCGCCTTTTGACTATGATCTCGGCGATGCCGGCAA
Source organism: Acidobacteriota bacterium (assembly GCA_003819755.1). Lineage (GTDB taxonomy): Bacteria > Acidobacteriota > UBA6911 > RPQK01 > RPQK01 > RPQK01. The sequence goes on from RPQK01000061.1 coordinate 16,251, forward strand.
AGCGGCGAGCGAGGGCTGGGCCTTTTGGACCTGTTACAACGCCGAGCGCGCGACCGGAAAACTGGAAGTGACGGCGACCCAGAAGGATCGGGACTATATCGCGGCGGTTGACTGGAAGGCGGCCGAGAAGGCCGTAAAAGACGGCAAAGTGAAAACGATAGACGGAGTTAAAGTCATCGATCCGAAAGACGTTCAGGGGGTTGTCTACTTCCTTCCGTGCAGCAAGAGCCCTCATGGCGTCGATGTGAGCCCGGACGGGAAGTACGTCATCGGCAGCGGGAAACTGCAGTCGATCACCACCGCCTTCAACTTTGAAAAGATCAAGACGGCTATTCAGAAGAAGGATTTCAGCGGAAACGAAGATGGCATCCCTGTCCTGAAGTACGAAAGCATCAAGGACGCCGAGGTTAACGTCGGCCTCGGCCCGCTTCACACCCAGTTCGATGACCAGGGTTATGCCTACACGAGCCTGTTCGTTGAAAGCGCAGTGGCCAAATGGAAGCTGGGCAGCTGGGAAGTTGTCGACAAGATCCCGGTGACCTACAACATCGGCCATTTGACTGCGGCCGAGGGCGACACGGTCAGCCCGGACGGCAAGTACCTCGTGGCGCTCAACAAGCTTTCCCACGGACGTCACCTGGTGGTCGGTCCATCGCAACCTGAATCCTCGCAACTGATCGACGTGTCCGGCGAAAAGATGAAGATGTTGTACGAGGCCTACACCGAGCCCGAGCCGCACTATGCGCAAATCATCAAGGCGGACAAGATCAAGTCGATCGAGGTCTACCCGAAGGCTGAGAACAAGAATCCGCATGCGATCTGGGACGTCAAAGATGCCCGGGTCGAACGGAAAGGGAACGAGGTCGTCGTCCACATGGCGGCCGTCCGAAGCAGTTTCGAACCGAATCAGATCGAGGTGAGACCAGGCGATAAAGTCACCATTCACCTGACCAACATCGAACAGACCACCGACGAGCTCCATGGCTTCGGCCTGAGCGAGTACAACATCAACGTGGTTGTCGACCCCGGCGAGACCAAGACGATCGAGTTCGTCGCGAACAAGCAGGGGGTCTTTCCGTTCTACTGCACGAACTTCTGTTCAGCGCTGCATCAGGAGATGCAGGGCTACCTGCTGGTGGGCACCGGAAAGCCGACCGGTCGTGAGATGTCGAGCACGCCGCCGGCGACCGGCGTACAGCGGACGACGCTGAAATAAAGGATGAAGAAGGAAGGTGTCATCCACGAACCAACACGAACGGTAAAGAAGAAGTCAGAAGTCAGGAGTCAGAAGTCAGAATGG
>RPQK01000062.1 GCA_003819755.1 Acidobacteriota bacterium
CCCTTTGCCCCTTTGCCCCTCTGCCCCTTTGCCCCTTTGCCCCTTTGCCCCTCTGCCCCTCTGCCCCTCTGCCCCTTCGCCCCTTTGCCCCTTTGCCCCTCCGCCCCTCCGCCCCTTCACCCCTTCCCTTTCCCCCTCCGTCCCTTTATCCCCGCGCCCCTGCTCCGGTATTCTCGATGTAACGATGTTCAGACCTACCAAGACTTTGGCTTTCCTCTTTGTGTTCGTTTTACTCTGGCTTTCCGTGGCTCAGGCGCAAACCGGCCAGGCGGAACAGCGCCAGCCTCGCCTTGTCGTCCTCCTGATGGTTGACGGGCTTGCCCAGCACCAGCTCCTCCAAGCCTACGGACGGCTCGGGAAAGGCGGGCTCTCTCGCATGCTGGAAGAAGGCGCCTGGTTTACCGACGCTCACTACGGCTATGCGACCACTTTCACGGCCGCCGGCCACGCGACGGTCGCGACCGGGGCTTATCCTTATCGCCACGGCTTGATCGCGAATGATTGGATGGAAGGCGGGAATCGCGTCTACTGTGTAGAGGATCCGCGGCACAAATACCTGGGAGAGCCGACTCCGGATCACGCTGGAACGTCGCCGAAAAATTTGAGGTCGAGCACACTCGCTGATCAGTTGCGCCTTGGCACCGGCCTGCTCGCGAAGGTCGTCGGCGTGTCAATAAAAGACCGAGGCGCCATCCTGCCGGCAGGAAAAACCGGCACCGCCTACTGGTTCAATTCACGGTCGGGCCGCTTCATTACCAGCAGTTACTACCGGCCGGAATACCCTGACTGGTGGCAGGTTTTTCACCGCACCAACCCGCAAAACAAGTGGCTCAACAGCGAGTGGACCCGGAGCGAGGAAACCGAGCTTTTTCCGTTCGCGGTGCCCGAGGGCCGGGACTGGTACCTCGACTACCGAGGTCTGGGGACGCGCTTTCCTTTTCGTTTGAAAGCGAAGTCGAGCGAGCCGGACCCCGACTACTACTCGCGCCTGACTCGTACGCCCTTCGGCGACCAGTACCTGTTGGAGTTCGCCCAAGCCGTCGTAACCGGGGAAGAGCTCGGGAAGAACCGGGCAGGGATCCCTGATCTTCTCTGCATAAGCCTTTCCTCTCACGATTATGTGAATCACCTCTTTGGCCCCGAAAGCATTCAGGCATTTGATCAATTGGTGAAACTCGACAAGCAGATCGGCGACTTTCTGGAGTTCTTGAACAAGTCGGTGGGCCTCGGGAACGTCTTGGTGGCCGTCACCGCAGATCATGGCTTTGCGCCTTCACCCGAGTATCTCAAGACACTGCGAATCGACACCGGTCGACTGGATACCACTCGTCTGCTGGCTGATTTGAACCGGTATCTGGATGAGCGGTTTGGCGGCGGGGCGTATGTCAGGGCCTGGTGGAACCCGACATTCTACCTGGACCTTCCCAAGATTCGAGCGCGCAAGCTCTCGCCGGCCGAAGTTGAGACGGAGGCGGCTCGATGGTTACGAGCCCAGCCAGGGATTGCCCACGTGTGCACACGATCGCAGCTTGAGAACGGGCAGTTGCCTGCCACCGACATGGCGCGCAAAGTCATCCGGTCCTGGTGTCCCATGCGCAGTGGCGAGCTCTTCGTTATCGGTAGCCAGTACTGGTACCTCCCTTCGGAAGGCGACGTTACCGCGGCCACCCATGGCTCGCCTTACGGCTACGACACGAATGTCCCGATCGTTCTGCTCGGCCGCTCCGTGAAAGCCGGCCGGTACCCGGGAAAGGTCGATGTCATCGACCTTGTTCCGACACTTGCTCACCTGCTCTCGATCACCCCACCCGAGGATGCGGAGGGCCGAGTGTTGATCGAAGCGCTGGAAAACGGGCGATAGGCCTTTGGCGGGCTGGCAGCACAGAACCGCGGATCTTCAAAGACCTCAAAGACCTCAAAGACCTCAAAGACCTCAACGACAAGATCTTCTAACCCAGTCCTTGAGGTCCTTGAGGTCCTTGAGGTCCTTTGAAGATCCGCAGTTTGTGCCGCGCCCCCCTCACTGGTTGCCTCCAACCCGGTTGGTACATAATGCACCCCTATGAAAAGACGTCTGCCCATCACGCCTGTTATTGTCCTTTTCTTTGCCGTGCTGTCGGCGCAACAGCGGACGGCGCTTGACGAGTATGTTGCAGTACCTGACTCGAACTATCGCTACGAGCTTGCGCAAAAAATCCCCGGTCAGGGCTATACCACCTATGTCCTGGACATGGTGTCCCAGGCCTGGCTCACGAAAGCCGAAGTCACCGAACCGGTCTGGCGCCATTGGCTCGTCGTCGTCAAGCCGGACAAGGTGAAGAGTCGGACAGCTCTGCTGTTTATCGGTGGCGGGGACAACGGAAAGCCGGCACCAAAATCGGCTGACGCGAAGCTCGCCGCCATCGCCGATGCTACGAGCACGGTCGTCGCGGAGCTGCGCATGGTCCCCAATCAGCCGCTCACTTTCGCCGCCGAAGGGAAGCCGCGCAAGGAAGACGAAATGATTGCGTATGCCTGGAACCAGTATATGCACACCGGCGACAGCAAGTGGGCGCCTCGTCTCCCGATGACCAAAAGCGCAGTTCGAGCGATGGACACCATCACCGCTTTTTGCGCCGGTCTCGAAAACGCGGCTCAGGTTGACCGCTTTGTGGTTGCCGGCGGCTCCAAGCGCGGGTGGACAACCTGGACAACGGCGATTGTGGACAAAAGGGTAGTGGCCATTGTCCCAATGGTCATCGATCTTCTGAACGTTGTCGCTTCTTTTGACCATCACTTCCAGGCATATGGTTTCTGGGCTCCTGCGGTGCACGATTACCAGGAGATGGGACTGATGGACAAGTGGCTGGGAAGCAAGGAATTCGAGAATCTGATGAAACTGGTCGACCCTTACTCCTACCGCGATCGCCTGACGCTGCCGAAGTTCATCATGAATGCCTCCGGGGATCAGTTCTTCCTTCCCGATTCCTGGAAATTCTACTGGGACGATCTGAAAGGGGATAAGTACCTGAGGTATGTCCCCAACGCCGATCACTCGCTCCGGAATTCCGACGCCGTCCAGACTCTGCTTGCCTTCTATCAAGCCATCCTGTCCGGGGCCGAGATTCCAAAGTACTCCTGGAAAGTCGAAAAGGACGGAACCATCCAAGTGAAGAGCAAGATCCGTCCAAGCGCTGTCCTTTTGTGGCAGGCGACCAACCCGAAAACCCGCGATTTTCGCCTTGAAACGATCGGACCAGTTTGGACCAGCTCGCCGGTCGAAGCGTCCAGCGCGGGTGAATACCAGGCTCGGGTGGCTGCTCCGCCGCAGGGCTGGACCGCGTATTTCATTGAGCTGACGTATCCCGGCTCGGGCGACGTCCCGTTCAAGTTCACGACCGGTACGTGGGTCAACCCGGTAACGCTCCCCTTCCCCTCGCCGCTCAAGAACAAGGAGCGCGAAAGCGGGGTGCTGGTGGGGAGCGGAAAGTAGGGCAAGCAGGGGCAGAGGGGCAGAGGGGCAAAGGGAAAAGCTGGGATCACAGGTCCTAGCTTTTCCCTTCACCCTCCGCCCCTCCGCCCCTTTGCCCCTCTGCCCCTCTGATTGACTTCAGCCTCTGTTTCAGTAAGACTCTTCCTCCAGACGGCATGTCTCTAAACTGGCGGGATATCGCGACATTTTATAGGTATGAGACGCGTGCCGCCCTCCGTGAGCGCTCGATCGTCATCAACACCCTCCTGATCCCCCTCTTCATGTATCCGTTTCTCCTCTGGTCCATGTTCACGGGGATTACCTACGTGGTCGGCCAGGTTGAGGGTCTCGTGTCGCGAGTCGTGATCCTTGATCACACAGCCGGGCATGAAGACTTCAAAAGCCTGGTGGCGAAGGACGATAAACAGAAGCTCCAGCCGCCGGTGTCCAAGACGCAAGCGCTTGAGCAGATCCAAGCCGGCGAGCTGGATGCGCTGATCGAGCTTTCTTCGGTTGCGGCGGGTCCTAAATCCCCGCCCGGCAATTTCTCGGCCCGGATTTATTTCGACCGTTCCAAGGATAGAAGTGATCAAGCCCGCCAACGCCTCGAGGAAAGCCTGGGCCATTATCGTTCACAGTGGCTCGAGAACGAAGCGGCCCGGCTGCAGGTGACGGGAAAGCAGTGGCAGGGTTTCCTGATCGAACGCCGGAACGTGGCAAGCGGCCGCGAAATGGGCCGGTTCCTGCTCTCGACCATGCTGCCCCTGTTCCTGGTCATCATGATCGCCGTTGGCTGCTTTTATCCGGCCGTCGATTCGACCGCCGGTGAGAGGGAGCGCTCCACCTGGGAGACCTCGATGTCGACCGCCGCCTCCCGGCAAAGCATACTGACCGCCAAGTACCTCCATGTGGCGACTCTGGGGAGTGTCGCCGGTTTGATCAACCTGGTCGCCATGCTGCTGTCGGCCAAGGCCGTCCTGGCCCCGCTGATCCAGCAGATCGGCGAAAAGTTCGAGTTTCGAATCCCGTTTGCTGCAGTGCCGGTGATGGCGGTCGGCACAGTGCTGCTCGCCCTTTTTGTCGCGGCCGTCATGATGCTGCTCGCCTCTTTTGCCCGCAGCTTCAGGGAAGGGCAGTCGATGATTACGCCCTTCTACATGGCCATCATGCTTCCTGTCGTTTTTGTTCGGACAGACTCGGAATTCACCGTACTTCAGGCGCTCATACCGATTGTGAATGTTACGAAGCTCTTCGCCCAGGCGATTAACGGCGAGCTTCGCCTGGTCACCACCGGTCTGACGCTCTTGTCCGAGCTGGTGTGCATTCTCGTTGTCTTACGTCTTGCGGGGATGGTGATTCGTTTTGAAGATTTCATGACTGGGTCCTATCACGGCAGCTTCGGGAAGTTCGTCAGAGAGCGAATCCTCAACCAGAAGCGCACGAAACCGGTTGGAGAAGTGAGATGAGCGAATATCCGGTAACGGTCGAGAACCTGGCCAAGTCCTTTTATGACGAAAGCCGAGGCGAAGTCAGGGCGGTTGATGAAATCAGTTTCGAATGCCGGCCTGGACAAATCTTTGGCCTGCTCGGGGCGAACGGGGCGGGAAAGACGACCACTCTGCGCTTGCTTGCCACGATCCTCGCGCCGACGGGGGGAACGGCCCGGCTGATGGGTCACGACATTCGCGAGGAACCCGAAGAAGTGCGGCGAAATTTAGGTTTTTACTCCGCCTCCACCGCTCTCTATCCCCGCCTCACGGCCCGTGAGACACTCCATTTCTTCGCGCGGATCAATCATTACCCGGACCGTGACCGTGAATCCCGCGTCTCTTACCTGATCGATCGTTTTGGTCTTGGGAGCTACGTGAATGCCCGCATCGACAAGTTGTCGAGCGGAATGAAGCAAAAAGTGTCGATCGCCCGAACGGTCGTGCACGATCCCCCGGTCCTGATCTTTGATGAGCCGACTGTCGGCCTGGATGTCCTCAATGCGCTTGAAATGCAGCAGGTTCTGGGCGAGTTTCGAACCGAAGGAAAGACGATTATTTTCTCGACCCACATTATGAGTGAGGCCGAACGTCTGTGCGACCGCATCGCGATCATACACAGCGGGAAGATCCTGGCTTGCGACACCCTGGAAAGCCTCCGAGAAGCGACTGGTTGCCGCTACCTGGAGGATATTTTTGTGAAGTATGTACGAGGCGAGCACGTCAGGCCGACTGTAGCGGGCGGATAGAAGGTGTTATCCACGAATTACACCGATTACACGAAAACATGTTCGCGTAATTGGTGCAATTCGTGGATAGCAACGAACTGAAATGCCACTTCTCAGCAAACCACTCCTGGAATTCTACCGGCAAGAACTGCGGATGTTCCTAAGGGATCGCCGTGCCGTCGTCCTTTCCATCGTACTCCCGGTCCTGGTCATGCCGCTGTTGATCTTCGGTTCTCACTGGGTGCACGAACGACGGGCGCGCGAGTTGGAGACAGCGACCCACCGGTACGTGGTGACGGGGTCAGAGGCCGCTCTCGTCAGATCAATCATCGACGGGGCGGTTAAGCAAGGATGGAACACCGACAGCGACAAGCCGGATGAAAAGGCTCGATTTGTCCTGGAGGAAATCCAGGTGTCAGATCCCTCCAAGAGTTTGTCGGAGGAAAAACTGGACTTCTATCTGGAGGCCCAGCCGGCCCCGCCGCCGCAAAAGGTCGGCAAAACCTCGGCCGACCGGGATCCGGAATCGGGCCAAAAGGGAGTCCTGACTGGCCGGGGCCAAGCGCCAGTCATCCGGGTCCACTTCAGGGGCGATCGCGATTCCTCCCGTAAAGGAGCAAGCCGTATTCGGGATCTGCTTCTGAAAAGCAGGACCGAAACTCGCTACGCGCTCCTGCACGAACGCGGCTTTGCCTTCGAACCGCAAGAGCTCGCCCGGGCCGAGAGCCAGGATCTGGCCACCAAAGATCAGGCGAGCGGCCTGTATGTCGGGCGATTCCTGACCCTCTTCCTTATCCTGTTTGTCATGATCGGAGGTTCCGCAGTCGCCATTGACAGCATTGCCGGGGAGAAGGAGCGGGGGACTCTGGAAACGCTCCTGACCACCTCCATACGCCGCGCGGACATCATCGGCGCAAAAATGCTCCTGGTCCTCACGGTATCCTTCGTCATCACCGGCTTGCAGGTCATAAACGTGCTCATCTACATGGGACTGGACCTGATCAAGCTGCCTGAAGGAATGACCGTCTCCATGTCCCCGGGTCGTGCCCTCCTGCTCCTGGTGCTGTATCTGCCGGTGATCTTCCTGGCTTCCGGCAGTCTCTTGCTGATCTCCGGCCTTGCGAAAACCTACAAGGAGGCCCAGCTCTACTTCACCCCGGTCTTCTTCCTGTTCCTTCTTCCTGCAATCGCCCCGCTTTTCCCGGGCCTCAAGCTTCGCTCGGCCATGGTGCTTCTGCCCGTCAGCAACATCAGCCTGGGGGTGAAGGAGGTCCTGGTCGGACGGGCCGACTGGCCGATGCTGCTCCTGGCTTGGCTGGTCACGGCCGCTGCCGGGGTCTACGTGGCCCGCCGGGTTGCCAATACGCTTTCTACTGAAAAGCTGATAACGGCAAGCGAAACCGACCTGGCCGATCTGCAAGGGGGGCCGGCTCTTTTCCCCCGGCATGTTCTGAAGTGGTTCGCGCTCGTCTGGGTGATCATGCTGCTCGTCGCGACGAATGTCGAATCGCTGCAGTCGATCTGGTCCCAGGTTCTGTTTAATATCGTCTTCCTGTTCGGCGGCGCCTCTTTCTTCATGATCCGACGATATCAGCTGCCTGTTAGACAGGCGCTGGCCCTGCGTCCGGTCCATCCTGCGGTCTGGCCTGCAGTCCTGCTCGGGGCTCCCGCCTCCCTGGTCCTTGCCCACGCTGTCTTTCGCCTGGCAAACCTGTTCTTTCCGGTTCCGCAGAAAATGATGGAGAGCTTCAGCCAGATGGTCATCCCGCCGGAATATGCTCTCTGGCAGGTCTTCCTGCTGGTTGCTGTCATACCGGGGATAGGAGAGGAACTGGCCTTCCGAGGAGTGCTGCTATACGGGCTTCGCAAAAGATACCACCCGGTTGTGCTCGCCCTGGTGGTTGGCGCCATCTTCGGGTTCTTCCACGTGGCGCTGTTCCGCCTTGTTCCGACGGCCTTCCTGGGAGTCATCCTGACAGCGGTGACTCTTCTGACCGGCTCGATTTTCCCCGCTATGCTGTGGCACGCGCTTAACAACGCGACATCAATCGTGCTGTCCCGCTACAACGCCAGCCCGACAGACCTGGGCATGCTCCAAATGGGAGCATCCGTTCTCCTGCTCGGTGTCGCTCTTCTCGTCATTTGGCTGTTCAGGACGCCATATCCAGGGCTGAAACAAGGAAGAAGAAACAAGGATGAAGGATGAAGAATCACTACAGCTCCGACTTCATCCTTCATCCTTCTTCCTTTGCTTTACTCCTCAATCACCAACGGCACCTGTTGCATCTCGTTCCCGTTGACCCTCAGCACGAGCAATGACACCAGTCCGTCGGAAGTAATCCGAATCGTTCCGCGCAGCCCGCTTGAGGCGACTTCTGGAAGCACCTCGAAAAGGAACCTCGAGAACTGATTGCGCGGCCCGATCTCAAACGGAAACGAGAAAAGCGGATCCGACGCCCCCAGAGGGAAAAAGTCAAACCGGCCGAGGGCGCGCTTGAGGGAATCGGTGTTCGTCATGGCAAATGCCAGTATCCGGGCGTCAAACTCCTCTTCGATCAGCCTGGCCCGGTGAAAGGGGTCAAACGGCGAGATGACCAGCTCCGAGAGGAGGTCTCCCGAGATGCTGAACCGTCGGATCAGCGCCCTCATGTTCAATGCCAGCGGGGAGTCGATCACGAGGAAGCCGGTCCTGAACGGCCGTGCGAGGAAGTCCCGGTTGAAAAACCGGAAGGGTGTGAATGGCCCCATGAAAACCGGCTGACCAAAGACATTGAAGAAGAGGAAGTCACCGAGAGTGAAGCGGTTGAAGAACTGCCCCCGCGAACCAAATACACTGATGACCGCCCGGTCCACGCCAAAACTGCGGCCGTCCACAAGGAGCTGAGTCTGCCAGAACGTCTGACCGTCAAAGCCGTCGGCGAATTGTGGAATGCAGACGGTCTTCGTTTGGGCGTAACCAGAGGAGTCGAACGCCGACAGACAGAACAGGAAAGAAGCGAGTGCCATCGCTTTTCTTACTCGCATAGCCTGATCTCCCTTTTGATTCGGTGAGCCTGGGATGGTCGAGAATCTGACTTCAGTATGGCAAAACGGTTTGGGAGTTACCAGTTACGAGTTGCAGTTACGAGTTGCAACTCACAAGTTAATGAAAGCCGCGGGTCTACAGCCTGTTGGCGAGCGCTGCCTCAATCGCGGCTTTGGCGCGGGCGATCTCATCAACCTCGAAGTGCGGCCACGAAAGGGGTTGCCCCGCCTCGTCCATCGCCTCAATGCCGTACCCCGGCTCTCTCATTTCGCCGATAGCCGTGACCTGGATTCCGGATTCCCTGATTCGGCCCTGAAGTTCCTCAGCCCTGTCTGCTCGACAGACGATGAGCAGGCTTCCGGATCCAATCAGGCCGAGCGGCTCAAGGCCGATCAGTCCGCACAACTGCTTGGTATCAGCAAAGACAGGGATACGGTTGGCAAGCAGCCGGATCCGGCGTCCGCTCGCCCGGCTGAGCTCTTCGAGCGCGGTGGCCAGTCCCCCTTCGGTGACGTCGTGCATGGCGACCGCCAGACGGTTCTCTATGGCTATACGACCTTCGGGAACAACACTGATCCCCGGTTCAAACAGAAATCTTCGGCATCTTTGCAGCTGCTGCTGAGACACGCCGAGCGCTGCCAGCTCCAGGCCGAATTCGCGAGCGAGTAAGGCCGTTGCCTCCACGGCTACCGCCTTAGTGAGAAGCAGGACGTCTCCTTCGGATGCATCTTCCTTCCGCAGCAAAGTCTCACGCTTCGCGGTTCCCGCCAGGCAGCCCACCATGACGGGCTGATTGACCGCCGGCGTGACCTCGGTGTGGCCGCCCACCAGGGTGACTCCGAAGTCGGCACAGACCCGATGAAGTTGTCGAATCTCGTCACCCGCCTGCTCCGCGGTTGAACCCGCCGGGAGGAGCAGGGTGGCCAGGAACCAGCGAGGGATAGCGCCCATGGTGACAACGTCGTTCGCATTCACCACCACCGCGTAGAAACCTTGCTCGCCGGTCGCGAAGGTGATTGGATCAGACTTCAGGATCAAGACCTCCTCGCCTGCCGGGAAAAGGAGGGCCGCCGCGTCCTGGCCGATGCCCGGGGGCACCAGAACCGTCGGATCGGCGGATCGGATATCGCCGAGCACTGCTTCCAGAAGGTCGTTCGGCACTTTGCCGGCATCCAGAGGAAACAGGCGCCGGACGAGCGGCCGGAGCTCATCGAGGTCGGCAAGCCGGAAATCCGGGGAGCAACCGGCCTGATCCAGCGGATCGCCGTTGGTAAGAAGCACTGTGGTCGCGCCGGCGCGTTCACCCGCTTGGATGTCGTATCGGAAATCGCCGACAACCAAAACTTCTTCGACCGGAACGCCCATCTTGGCGGCAGCCACTCGAATGCCTTCTGGGTCAGGCTTGGGAGCAAAGATATCGTCGCGACTCAGAATCACAGAAAAGTCATCCGGCCGGATCCCAGGGAAGTTCTCGAGCGAACGCAGGACCATCGACAGGCGATTCCGGGTGATTATGCCGAAAGGAATGCGGCGGGATCTCAAGAACTCGATCAGTTCCTCGGCCCCCCGGTTGGGCGTCGCCTCGCACGCCGCCGTCATTTCAAAGCCTTCGAGTATCCGGTTGGCTTCCTTGCGGGGCTCGTCGGGAAGGCTGGAGATATACTCGAGAATTGTCTCGTTGGGGGGGCATCGAAGCGCGGCGCGGATCTCCGCGAAATTAAGAAGCCCCGGTTTGGTCAGAGTCCCATCAAAATCGAACAGGATTGCGCTTAGCTTATTTCTCGGCATTTTGTTCTTGTGCGGCCCGTAACCTGTTGTTCAAGACAACCCTTGTCCCGCAACCAGATCGCCGACTCGGGTCCGTTCGGGCGTCGCGAGAATCAGAATAACCCCGATCAGAGGCAATGAGGCTAGGGTTTGGCTCATATTCCGTCCACTCGGGTATAAAAGGATTACTTGGCGTTGACGTGCTTGACCAATCGAAGGATGACAAGCATGGGCCAGCCAACGTACTTTTTAGCGCGCGGGAAACGCTCTCCGAAGTCGTCGTCAGGAGCGTCTTCGCCGATATACTCCAGGGAAAACCCCACGGCCAGGGCCGCCATGACAAAATCGCTGATCTGATGCGGGAAGCTCCCCGGTCGCACCTTTTCGCCCGTTTCCGGGTCGGTGAAGTTGGCCTGCGTGCCTCGGAGCATCATCGCCGGATGCATCGAGGAAATCACTGCGTAGCCGCCGGGCGACAAAACCCGGTAGGCTTCCGCCATGAAGGCCGGCAGGTCCTTAATATGCTCAAGGACCAGACCGCTGACCACGCAGTCGAAGGACGAGGATTCGAAGGGGAAGCGCCTGTGAAGGTCATGCTTCACGAACCGAACGCGGTCGGCCCCTGGTTTCCGCCGGGCTTCCGCCATCATCCCTACCGAGAAGTCCACGCCAGTTACGAGCGCGCCGGCGGCTGCCATCCATAACGAATGCCGGCCGGTGCCGCAACCGATATCGAGGACTTTTCGACCCTGAACGTCGCCGACCAGCTCTCGCATGTGCGGCTCTTCGAGGGCCTGCAGGGGATTCCCGTCGTGATCGTAAACCCGCGCCCAGCGGTCGTATCCCCTCTGCGTTTCGGGAATTTCCTCGTCTCTGTCCGTCATCCTGCCGGAGAGAATACCACTACAGCCGGTGCCTGGTCTTCCGTCCGCCGTGGGGTTGACGGCCGATAAATGCGAGCTAAAATAAGCCTGAATAAGGACTTATAGCCATGCTTCGACCGGCCTGAGGGCCTCGAAGGTGGAGGCGTCCGCAGGAGCGCAGGCGATGGATACCCCAGTTGAGCGCTATGCCCCTTTGAGGTCAGGACCTTTTTCAACACTCTCGCATCGTGCGCGGCTCTGTAGTTTTCGAATTAGCTCGTCGATATAGGTTTGGATCGAATCCAGGTCGGGAAAACGGAGGATCTCGCCCCCCATCCCCGCCAGCATGCTCGGAATACGGTCCTGCTGGCCAGCGAGGATGATCACCGGCTTGTTGATCCCGAACGCGAACCCGAGCTCCACTCCCAAATTTGCGTTCTCATTCTTGGCCACTGCCAGGAGAACATCGGCGCGTCTGATCGCGTTTGTGTTTTGCAGGAAGACGGTCCGCGCCGATTCCGGGTGTACATCCCTCTGGGGCAGGTAACAGAGGAAACCGGCCGATTCGAGCGCAGCACATACTCGTTGGTTGTATTCCCGATTCCACTCGCTCTTCAGTGTGGAGCTGATGAAGATCCGCATTCTTACAGGAACCTCTCGACGATCACCTCATCGATGTATCGTCCCTCAACCTTGGCGTGCCTCTCGGCTATCCCCACGACACGAAAGCCCTGCTTCCCGTAAGCGGCCAAGGCAGCCGGGTTGTCGCTCCGGATGTAGGTGAACAGTTTCTCGTATCCCTTCCTCCGGGCGGCAGCGAACGTTGCGTCGAAAAGCGTCTGCGCAACACCTTGACCGCGATGATTTGCATCCACGTAGGTCCCAATTACACCGACATGATCGAAGGAACCTGTATAAGTGGCAAACGGCTCCATGCTCTGAAACCCGAGGATGGCTCCGTCACTGACCCGCACAGCGACATGAAAAATGCCACGCGGAGGCAGCGCCTCGATGTAACGGCGTTCGTCATCTTCGGTGAACGGACGATCGAAGACAGTGTGAAGTCCAGCCGAGATGATCGGGTTGAAGATCTTGACGATCAAAGCGGCGTCTTCCGGCCGCGCGTCCCGCACAATCAGGTCCATAGCTTTCGCACGTAGGGTGAGGGGAGCATGGTGGCCTACAGAAAAGTAAGCACTATGCCCCACAAAATCAAGTAGTAACGGCGCGGTAGAGATTCGACATCTTGCCGTCCGGATAGTCGCAGTGATCCGCTCGCTCGCCGAATTCCTCGCGCAACGGGGCTTGGGGAGTCACCTCCCGAACGAACATTAATCGCCCGGATTCGTTCAGCGGCAGCAAACGGGCATAGGGCAAAGATCCCAAGGCCCTCGATAGAGGACCGCCTGACTTCGACATCAGGCAAATCCGACTCGATCACGATGCCTCCTTCACGGCCACGCGCCTATTGTGAACCGAGGACTACAAATCAAACAATAGACAGACATCCGGGGATTCGCATCGATCGCATCCGGTGACTTGGACAGCCTCGGGACTGCTCTTTGTTTTGGCTACCTTGTTCGTCTTTCTTGTCGGACTTCCCGTCCTTCGCTACTTCCTTACGCCGGAGGCGTGAGAGGAGAGTAGCCGGCGGTGGAGCCGTTTTTCAGGCGACACCCCCGGAAAACGACGCAGAAGCAAGAACGCACCCCGGCAGGGGTGCGAGGAGTCCCTCCTCCCACCCCTGCCGGAGTGGGGGATTCTATTGCCGGGTGCGGCCGCACAGCCCCCAAGGTTAGTCCGGCCCGGAAAGTCGTTGGACCAGCTACAGCTAGGACTCCGCCTTCTGGACGACACAGAAAAGGTTTCCGTCCGGATCTTCCAGAACGATGAAATCATGGTCCGGGCGATATCTCCATGGATAGCGAGTCGCGCCGATCGTGATCAGCCGCTCTACCTCGCCTTCTCTGTCGTCGGTATACAGATCAAGGTGCAGTCTGCTTCTCTTTCCTGAGCGCTTTTCCAAAACTCGGTCCAAAGACAAGTTCGGCCCTCTTCCCTCAGGGTCACGCAGAACCACCCAGTCGCGTGTCGCAGGCTCGCGGGGTACATACCGGAGCGCTTCCTGCCAGAAGGCCAGCATCCTCTCAAACTCGTAACAGCGGATAACAATCGAACCGATTTTCATTTTCCAAATTCAACTGGAGTCCGAGGCAACCTTCGCGATCAGCGTCGCCAGCGAGCCAGCCTGAACGCCACTCTGCCGCGAGTTGCTCGATCGCCTCGACGTCATCGTTCCGTTCAGTCATTGTACGGCCATCAGAGTCAGGACCACAGTCATCGTGAGAATCGCGTTTCGCATCAGTGTTCTCCTTATGTCTGTGTTGGCCGGCCCCGTAACGTCTGTTCCCATTCCCGGCGAAGCATGCTGAAGACCCAGTAGTCCCGCGGATTACCTCGACACATCCGGTAAGACCGGAGGCATCCCTCACGCGTGAAACAAGCCCTGTCGAGCACCCGCTCGGACCGTGTGTTGCCGACCATGACGAAGGCATGGACTCGGTTGAAATCGGGCTCTTCAAATGCCCAGTCAAGACACGCCCCTACGGCTTGTGCAATGAGGCCCCTCCCCCAATGGGACCTCGCCAGGTCGTAACCCAATTCGGCCCAGCCTTGGCTACGAGACAATTGGTTGAAACCACACGTTCCAACCAACTGGTCGTCCGCTTCCGTTGCGACCGCCCACTTACATGAACTGCCCGCATCATAGCCACTGCGACACCGCTCGATCATCGACTGAACCGCCGGCAGGGACATCTGGGGGTAGCTAGTGAACTCGATCACCAGCGGGTCGCTCAGGTAGGTGTGCCACGCAACAGCGTCCTCGGGCCGCAGCCCGCGCAGGCGAATGCCTGCGAGATCGATGGTAGGTGGAATCATCTTGCATTCACTCCGCGCCGTGCACTCGGGCGGGGGCCGGCTAACGCGAAGTCCGGCTGTCTGCCATGCCTCAGCGCCGGATGAAGATTAGCAGAAGAACTGGGGGCGATCCACTGGAAGGAGTGTTAGGCATGCCCATATCCCGGGTGCAACCTTCACTTACCCGGCGGCCGGCACGGCATCCGGAGTCTGGCAGCAGCCCAAGCGCACTCAGCCGCCGGAGAGAATCTCGTTCAGCCTCCAAACCTCAGCTATCACCCCCGGGACGTATCGTTTCGCGCTGAGCGCTATTCGCCGCAGGCGGGCGCGCTAGAAGGGGATGTCCCCGGTGTGGTAGTCCCGGCGGGTGGAGATCCGTCCGCAAGGGCCTGTTTCAGGATGGCGGCTTTACGGCGGCACTCTTCGGTCGAGCCCCCCGGGCTATAGTCTTCAATGACCCTTGATTCTTGCCCAAAGACCATCCGAAGAGCATCCCAACCATAGCTTCGGATGAGTTGGGAGTCGGATTCGAGCATGTTCACGATTCGAGGAATTTCCTGGCGCACTTCTTCACCCAGAGCCGCGAGTCTCAGTAAGGCCATGGTGTGGGAAAAATTCCAGTTATCAGCCGCACCCATTGCTCTGAGCTCTTCCTTCGAAGACTGCATTATGTGTCTGAAGAAAAGCTTGTCGGCCATCCAGACGGGCAAGCAACCGACAAGGTGGCCGCTGGCAAGGCCGAGCAGGCCACCTGCGAATGCGCCCCCTGTACCGAAATAGGCGCCGCCTGCCTTGATGCCAATAACTGCACCGGCTCCAAGAGCGGCCACCCAGAGCACATGGAAAATGGTAAACCTTGTATATTGCAGACCGTTCATTTGCACTGTCTCATGGCGCGATCGACGCGACTACCGTCCAGCGCCCGGTTCCGGGTCACCTGACGTATCGTGGCGCCGGCGACCGAACGAAGTGCCCTCATCGGTTACAGCACTCGCAACATTGCAGCAGGCTCTTGCACCTCCGACACGTACTCGCGGATGTATTTGAGACTTTCTTTATGGCCTCGAAAGAACAACCGCTCCTCACACTCTCTGGCGGTGAACCATCCTTGCTGAGATGCTTCCCACGTCATCGGCACTTCTTTTGCCTCTTCGACTTCTGCCGCGAAAACGGGGAGCATTTCCAGACCAGAGCGCCGTCGGTTCCAGATGGTATAGGAGTATTCGGCGGCCCAAACTGCGCGAAGGGTCAGGTTAAGCCCGCCGACGATCCGATTAATGGCGTGCTGGAGCGACTCGTTGTCCTCAATCAGGCCGCCTGGCGGAGTTTGCCAGAACCCGCCACCTCCAAACCACCGGTCGGCTTTTTCCTGTGAAGTAT
This sequence comes from Acidobacteriota bacterium, assembly GCA_003819755.1. Lineage (GTDB taxonomy): Bacteria > Acidobacteriota > UBA6911 > RPQK01 > RPQK01 > RPQK01. The sequence goes on from RPQK01000062.1 coordinate 15,621, forward strand.
GAAACAGCAGATAACGGGGCTCGTCCGGCTGGCGACTGAAAATCCACAGATCGAAGGTGTCAGTTCGAAGCTTCATTTGCTCTCTTCTCCGCAGCCTGTGTTAGGCATGCCCCGTTTCGCCCCATCATCGCCATATCAAGAGGCCTTTGCCGTACCAAGCTCAGCGGCCCGCACTTTCGGCGGTCCGCTGAGACAATTGGGAGGCGGCGTTATTGGCTTTGCTCTCTCTCGGTGCAAACTCGAGCAGCTCAATCGGGCAACCGTTGTCCACGATCATCGCGACCGTAACACCCGGTGAGGGCGAACAAGGCGGAGTCAGGATCTGTTTGCCTTGGAGCGCCTGCTCGATGCTGTCAACCACGAAGGCGACGTGCGGAACGCTTTGGACGAGGCGCGAGATCGGGCTGTCCGGTTCGAAACGCATCCACTCGATCCCGTAGGGGCTTTCGCGAAACCCGGAGACGTGCATCTTCAACTCGGGCAAGTACCTTTCACCTTCTCGCCGCTCTTTCGTCGGGATTCCCGTGTGATGGTAGCGCCAGCCCCAGCGGTGACTCGCAGTTGGTAGTTCGTCGTCCCGTCGCCTCATGCCGCTCCTTTCTATGAGTTCAGCGGCCGGCCGGCCGCTTAGTTCCCCATGCCGCCCATCCTGACGTTATCTCTTCGTTCGCACCGAAGCGCCACTCTCGTGCACCTGCTATTAGGCGGCTCTATCGAGCCGTTCGTTGTCACTCAGCAATCGCTACGCCTGTTCCACCGATTTGCTGATTGCCAGTTTGTTAGCAACAGAGGGAAGCACCCTTTGAAATAGACACTGCATATGTGCCCAAAAACGATGAGGAGGGGAAGAGTGCCCGACATCGAAACAGTAGGGATGCCTGCCCACTGTTGGCAGACGCTTGCCGCAAAAGACACAGCAGGCCTTACTTGGAATATGTCCATGTTCCCGAGGATCGTCAGGTTGGGCAGAGGAATTGCGCAAACCCGAAAAACATGCCTCATGTGCCCAAAGGATTACAGAGTCCGAACCGCATACAGGTAGACTCACATCAAGACTAAGAGTAGGCGGCTCTTTTCTCTGACACCCGAGAAAACAACAAGCTGATCGTTGCGGCATATTCTCTCCTCGTCACTCCGTGCACCGAGTGGGAACGGAGCCTTTCGGCTCCGCCCCCCTCTCAGAACCGTGCGTGGTACCTTCCATTCAGCCTCTGGAAACTCGCGCATCGACTTGGTTCTGACCTTGGCGCGGCTCGTCGGCTGCAGCGGCCGGTTAGGCGCCAGACTCCCTGCCGGCTCAAAAGAGAGATCAGCCGACCGGCAACGCCGGTCGGATCAGATGTCGCGCGAGGTCCGCTGCGCCGACGCCTCCACCCGGTGGTGGCTGCAAATTCACCGGGAAGGCATTCGAGAGCACCACGACGCCGGTCTGCTTCGGTGCATCCAGAACGATTGAAGCAGCTTGTCCGGCGGTCACGCCATCCTTGGCGACAAACGGATCGGTTCCGGTAACCACATCCCAACCGAGTGCCTGCTCTCCTCCAGCCGCCGGAGCCGGTCGACGGATGCTCAAGAGCAACTGGGCCGGCGCTTTCAGCGGCGACCGGGAATTGGGCAA
>RPQK01000063.1 GCA_003819755.1 Acidobacteriota bacterium
ACATGAAGGTTTGCGGAGCAAACGGGATCAGGCTCTGAGCCAAGGGGCTGAGGTAGACCGGCCAGTCGGCGAGCAGGTTGAAGAACTTGTCTAAGCCGGCCAGGAACGCGGTCGCTCCAAGAGCAATTCGCAGGGCCCACCAGGTTGCTGTCACTCTAGAATCAAGCATTAGTGTTTCTCCTTTTCTCGGCTATTTGAGCCTCCGGTCCCCTCACGGGTTACACCAGCATTTCGATGTCTCTCGAATCATTTGTGTGTAACCGTTCGCAGTTTGCCGCGCTCTAAGTGGATAATGAGAGAATTGATAGAAGGGATCCTTGGCGGGAGGTTGAGCATGTTTTCCGCGACCGCGGCGCAGCAAATGACCGACGAAGAGGTGGTGCGGCGAGTGCTTCAAGGCGAGACCGCGCTCTACGAGATCATCATGCGCCGGCACAACGAGCGGCTCTATCGCACGGTGCGCGCTATTCTCGGCAATGATGACGTCGAGGATGTGATGCAGGAAGCCTACCTTCAGGCGTACCGCCGGCTCGACCAGTTCCGCGGCGACTCGGCCTTCCTGACCTGGCTTACGAGGATCGTTATCCGCCAGGCGCTCGGCCGCAGACGCCGCTTACAGAGCAAAAAGGAACAACTGGAGACGGAGCAGGAGATGACGAGTCGAGCGGATGAACACACGACAGGTCCCGAGAAGCAGACGTTTAACGTCGAGCTCCGGCGGATCCTGGAATCGGCAATAGATCGAATGCCGGCTCGCTACAGAACGGTCCTGATCCTGCGTGATGTCCAGGGTTTGAGCACCGCGGAGACCGCCGAGTCCCTGAGAATGACGGTGGAGGCAACGAAAGTGTGTCTTCACCGGGCCCGTCGCCGGCTTCGCAGCCTCGTTACCAAGCAAATGGGCGGCGCGGTCGGAGAGCTCTTCCCCTTCTACGCGCCCCGGTGCGATGCCGTCGTGCACGGCGTCCTGAGCAGAATGCTGCCAGGCGTAAACTAGGGCCGCGCATTCGCCTGCCGGATGAATTCTTACAGAGCCGCATAGGAAGCGAAGGACCCCAAGGACCTCAAGGACCTCAAGGACCTGAAGGACACTAAGGACACGAAGAGACTCAAATTCCGCGTCCTTGCGGTCCTTGGGGTCGTTGCGGTCCTTCGCGTCTGCCCTCTGCAGGGCCGCTTCCGCCGCCTCAATCCTCCGATTGCACCTCGACCGCGCGCAGGCCGGTCGGGGCGGACGGGGGCCTTTTCTTGGCCGGCTTTACGGCCAGCGCATCAGCGGCCGTCGAGGTTTCAAACTCGAACGCCCCAAAATCGCGAAAGTTCCCACTGATCGCATGCGCGTCAATATCGGTCAGCGAGTAGGGTTCCGACAGCGCCCGGTCGATGGCCTGCGAGCCAGCGGCCAGCCGGAAATCGGAGGTTGCCGTATCCCGGAAAAGCTCGGCAATGGTCTCGCCCGCCGGCAGATTACCCTCGAGGTCCAAGCCGATGTTGTTACGAACCACCAGAATCGAGGGGTCAAGCATTCCGACCGCGTGGCTCGGAAGGCTGAAGAAGGTGTTGTTATAAACCTCGCTCGGAGGATACTGACCGGGAGCCCAGGTCTTTGACCAGTCCTTCATCCGGACCGCATGATCACCCCGCCCCACGCCTCCGAACACCACGTTGTTGTACACCTTGTGACCCGCCTCCGGTTCCACCACGAACGCCGCAATGCCGCATTCGTTATTCCACAGCCGGTTGTTGTAGGCCTCGTGGGAGTGGCCGTCGAGGGTAATGGTTCCTTCGTTTCCCGCGTTCGGATCGCCGCCGTAAACCGACCAGAGGACCTGGTTCTGAAAGTAGTTGTCGTGCACCTTCACATGGTGCGAATGTTTCTTGGCCTCCAGTCCGTTTTGGGTGAAGCCCTGGACGTTGTTCAGGTAGATGTCGAGGTTATAGACGGCTTTCGACGGGTCGCTCTTGTTCCCCAGGTAAAATCCCTCGCCCCAGAACTCCCTGTATCCGCTCCCCTCGATCTGGCAATGCCTGATCACGATATCGTGCTCGCCGGAGGTAATGCTGATGGCGGCCGCTCGGACTTGGCGTATGTGGAGGTACTCGAGAGTAACGTCGTGGACGGGTTCCGGCAAGACAGCTTCGTCGCCCGCCCCCACCCGGATGGCACCCTTCTTTCCCCCGGTTTCTACTCCGTCAAAGCGGATGCCGTTAACCGTCACGTAGCTCGCCCAAACCCGACCCAGTGTGCCGTCCGGCACCCGGACGACTGCTCCCCACATATTGGCAGCCTTCACCGTGACCGGCAAATCAGGCGTTCCTCCCTGCCTGATGATCAGCGCCTCCGCGTAGACCCCGTCCAAAAGAACTACTTCGTCACCAGCCTGCGGTCTCGATAAGCCGGTGACCAACGAACATGGCGAGTCTTCCAGGCAGGCCCCCCCCGAGCCGGAAGGGGATACGAAATAGGAAGTGGAAAAAGCCTGGGATATCTGAAATATGAAAGCCAACGCAAACGCGCTGGAGGTTAAATAGAATTTCACTGCACACTCCTTCGTACTACCCTCATGCAGTGAGCGCCTTCTACAGGGGCGGGTTATATCACGGCCAAAACGACGAGTAAACAGCCAACTTCCTCTCCAGCCCTTGCGGGTCGTGGAGACCGTTGTCTCGTTGGCTGAAACCCTCGCCCGTTGGACGGGCGCCGCTCAGGAAGGCGGCGAACCGGCAGACTCGGTAGAAAGTTGCGTCAGCCACCCACGATTCGTCATGATGCGTTGGATGGGCTTTCTCAAAACGATCCTCTTTCTCCCCCGGTGGCGACTCCTGCCGCTCGTCTTTCTGATCCTCCCAGGTAGCGTAAGCGGTCAGAACGTTGGCATGCCTGTCGCGGAAGCCAACGCGCTGCGCTCGGATCTGACCGGGATTGTCTGCGACAACGAGATGCGCCGCCAAGCTGTAAGGGACCTCCTGGCCAAGCACGGGGCCGGTGAACATGAGATTACCTCGATGGCGTATAAGAAAGTGACCAACCTGGCGGTCGAAGTGCCAGGGACGAGCCCCGAACGGGTCGTCGTCGGAGCGCATTACGACAAGTCCCGCCGGGGTTGCGGGGCGATCGACAACTGGAGCGGAATCGTCATCCTGGCTCACCTCTACAAAGCCATCCGCGCGACCAAGCCGAACAAGACGTTCGTTTTTGTCGCCTTCGGCCGAGAAGAGGAGGGGTTGCTGGGGTCAAAGGCGATGGTGGACGCAATCCCTAAAGAAGAACGTGCGAATTACTGCGCCATGGTGAACCTCGACAGTTTCGGAATGGGCCGGCCGCAGGTGCTCGAGAACGCCTCCACCGGTAAGCTGACAAGGCTGGCCCAGGCGGTCGCGAGGGAGAACGATATTCCTTTTGCCAGCGGCATCGCGGCCGGGAATTCCGATTCCAGCTCTTTCCGGTCGAAGGGGATCCCGGCGGTGACTCTGCACGGGCTGGCCGGTCGCTTTTCCGAGGTGCTCCACAGCAGCGCCGACACGGAGCGTGCAGTTAATCTGGGGAGCGTCTATCTCGGTTATCAGTTCGCCCTCCTGCTCGTCCAGCGCCTTGATTCCTGTGACTGTTCGGAACTTCGCTGAGACAAGAAAGGACCCCAAGGACCTCAAAGACCTCAAGGACCTCAAGGACAAGAACTCATCTTGTCCTTGAGGTCCTTGGGGTCCTTGAGGTCCTTTCCCTTCGTCTTATTCGACAATCAGCAGAGATACGCCTTGACGCGGCAGGGAGAAGCTGAGGCGTGCAACGCCCGTCCTAACCACCGTCCTGGAGGGTGGGCCGATGCTGGTCAGCCGGCCGGCCGCCTCCAGCTCCGCATACTGCTTCCGGTCGGGGGCGACCGGAGCACCCATCCGCTTCCACGCCGCATACGCATTGCTGTGGTCCGCATCGATCCGGTAATGTGTTACGAGCGCAGCGTCAGCAGCGGTGTCCAGGCCGGACACCTCCAGGTCAACCAGGGCGTCGGGACCGGGCAGATCATCGTCGTGATAGTGCCACAGCATGATCGAGGTCCTTCCAGCCGCCCTGCTCGCCAACACTCCCACGTCCGCCGTTGTCCGCACTCCTCCCGCGAGAATTGCGTCCAGGGGCACCGCGCCTGAGCTCACCGCCGGCACCCGTCCTCCGGCCATTTTCGCGAACATCCGGAACACGTTCATCACCGGCAGGTCCAGGCCGTTCGTGGCCAGTTGTCGAAAGCCGGCGAAGTAGGGCTGATCCTCAAAAGTGAACGCCCAGGTGAGAGCGCCTTCGAAGTTGACTCCATGCCGGTCTGCGAGGTCGTATTTGCGGGCAAAACTGGCGGCGGTATAGCTCGAGTACATAGTGCCGTTACGGTACGCCAGCTGCGGTCCCTGGCAGGCGGCGCAGCCTTCAGGGTCGGATTCCCCAATAACGATGGGCACGTTCTTCAGTTCCGGGAACGAGGCAATCGTGGCAAAGCCCTGCTCAATAGTCCGCAGTTGGGCGGCGATACCCATTTGAACATGATCCCCCACGAACTTGGGTGAGCCTTTGGCGTGGAAGGACACAAAATCGATCGGGGTCCCTTTTCCGCCCGTGGCATGGTTGGTACCCCGGAGGCAGTGCTCGAGAAAATCTTTGAGGAAGGCAGGATCAGACCCGGCCATATCCGGCCCGCCGACCCGGGCCGTCGGCAAAGCACGGCGGACCCCGGCGACGGCATGGTCGTGCAGCTTATGGAACTCCGCCGGAGTGCCTTTCCAGTATGGAATGTTCGCCTCATTCCAGGTCTCCCAGTACCAGCGCTCCACCTCCTCCCGGCCATACTTCTCCAGGCAATGCCTGGCCCACTGGTAAATCAGCTCGCTCCACTTCCCGTAGTCCTTCGGTGGATAGGCCCAGCCGGTGTAGACCTCTTCATAGGGAAAGCCCGGCCGCCATTCGTGCTTGTAGGGCTCGGGTCGGATTGAAAGCGCCTGCGGCATAAAACCGATCTCGACGTACGGGCGTACTTTCCGGTGCAGGTAGGTATCGAAAATGAGGTCGACGATCCGCCAGTCATAGACAGGGCGGCCCTGGTTGTCCTCAGTGTAAACATTGGTGCTGCCCCACTTGAGAGCAGGAGTGCCATCCCCGGTATTGAGCAGGTTGTGGGTGCGAAAGAAAACCTGGCCGGGCAGCAGCTCACCCAGCTCGCCGACGAGCTTGCGGCCGTCCTTCATGTAGGCGTAATTCGGCTCGTCTGCGCCGAAAAACCGCCAGACCGGTTTGAGCTGCGCCTGCGGGCGACCGGCGTCGACGCGAATCGTGACGGGGAACGAGTCGGCCGCCAGCAGAAGGCTGCAAGGCGTGAGAAACAGAAGAGCTGCGATAGTCGACTGAAGCCGTTTTCCGAAGTTCATCGGGAGGGATTGTACATCGGGGAGAGACAGAAAAGGACCAGAAGGACCAGATGACCCGGTTCGGTTTTCCCTTTCCGGTCCTTTCGGTCCTTCTGGTCCTGCAGGTCTTTCCCCACCGCCTATGGAATCACGTTCGCCGGGATTGCAGAAAGCGACGTCAGCGCGTTAGATCCGAACAACCCGATGCAGTTCAGTTCCCGATCAGAGAGAATCCGTATTGATCCGGAGGTCAGTTCCTTTCCGGCAAGCGGGGGAAACAACTCGGTCAGGAGGTTGGCCAGCCTCTCACCCGGCTGCAGCACTTTCTGGCCCTCGACAAGGACAGCGCCGTCCGCCCTCGCCACCTGCACCGTCAGGTGGGCCGGCTCAGTCCCCGGGTTCAGGATAGCCAGAGAAGTGAAATAGTCAGCCGTGGATACGATGTGCGGAAGCACCCAGGCCCGCGACGGGACCTGGTGGACCGGGAGGGTCGTCCCGAACTTGAGGGCCGCCGGGTCGGTGAAACGGACGCTTCCGGTAAATCTGATTTCGTCGCTCTCAATCTCCAGGTAGCCGGAGACCGTTTGACCCTGAAGTGGGCCTGGTAAATCGGATTGCTCAACTACCATTTTCCCACCGGCAGGGACCCGCACGACCCAGGCAACAGCGCCGGACTTAGTTCCGAGCAGGCGCATTCCGATCAGGCCGGGAACGGTATCGAGATTTACGAGAGTGATCGACGAGACCAAGCCAGGCCCCCACGCGAAATGGGGCAGGTAAGCCCGCGAGGACCCGCCGGTCGCGTCCAGAGCCGAAAGGGCAGCCAAATAATGGCCGGGTTGCCCGATTTCCTCCGCCCCAAAAAGAGGGACATCGCTCGACACGTACACGTAATCCGTCTCATCTACATCCTGGAAGAGATCACCCATGGCGGCACTCTGAATACCGCCGGGACCGAGGATTCTACGGACGGGTTCGCCCTTCAGAGCTCCAGCCTGATTCACCAGGTAGAGGATAACGTCGGCGGAGGTGACGTTAGGATTGCCGAGATGAATCCGTGCTGAAGCGCTGACTTCAGGAAAAATCAATTTGTTGAAGCTTCCGAGTGCCGCCGGGATCGCGTCGAGTGCCGAGAGATCAGGACTGAAGACAGAGACAAGGCCGGTGGCTAGATTTTTCGTTTCGTTTGCCCAGACCCACCCGCTGCTCGGCTCTAAGCCAAAGAGCTCCTGTGTCAGGCCAGCTTTCTGCCCTCCTGAAGGAATGCTGAGGGAGGCCATACCCGGACCCCCGCTGCCTGGGATTCCCGGTGCATAAAGCTGCGCCGAGACCCGGACCGTCGCGGTACCATGGTTGGTGAGCGCGATGCCCGTCCTGCGCCCATCGTCAGCTGTAAGGAGCGGGAGAAAGAGTGAATCGCTGAGATCGAGCCCGTGCAGCCCGCCGGGGACGTAGAATCCGGCCCACAAGGTGGGCGGATTCGAGGGAACAGCAAATATCTCCTGAATTGCCCCGTCGTCCGGGAAATCCGCTGAAGGACTCCCGGTGAGGCGAGTCCACGTTTCACCAGAATTCACGCTGAAGAAGAGTCCTGAGGCGCCGAGCGCGACTAAACGAGCCGGATCGCCCGCAACATATGTGAGTTGGGTCAGTAAGGTTCCAGCTGGACTGACCGTTTTCCAGCTCTTCCCGCCGTCAGTGCTGCGGACGATCTTCTTGTCTTCCGTCGTCCCGAACAGGTGTTCAGGGGCGCCCGGCTCGACGATCAGTCGACGGAGCCATCCCCGCTCAATCTTCTCCCAGCTAGCCCCTGGATTTTGGGTACGGTAGAGGCCGTCGAGCGCGATCAGGTAGGTGCGGCCGGATTGAGAATCGATTACCGGGGCAGTGAATGTGTAACCGGGCAGGGGGACCGGAAGCTGCGTCCAGGAAAGGCCGTAGTTGGTGCTCTCGAACAGGAAGTTCACGTTCGGCGGCGCTCCGCCGGTGAGCAAAAGGCGACCGGGAACCTTCGGATCCGGAGCGAGGAATCCGACCGCGTTGGTTCCGAGACCGTCCTTGGCCGCCTCCCAGTGCTGGCCTGCGTCAATCGAGCGATAAAGGCCCTCACCGAGGACAGCCACATAAAGAATCGAAGGATTGTGCGGGTCGACGGTAATATCGCGCAGGAGCAGGTTGGGCAGACCCTGGTTCAGGGACGTCCACCCGAAACTGTCGTCGAGTGGGCTGCCGAAGACGCCGGCTCCGAAGGTTGAAATGTACAGGCGGTTGCCCGGCTGGTCATACGCTATCCCGCTTACCAGCGGCCGGCGCATCCCTTCAGTCGATGGTTGCCAGGCAGCCGCTTGCTCTTCTCTTCGAAACACGCCCGCTCCGGCGGTTCCGACCAAGACGGTATTTGGATCGCCGGGCCTGACCGCGAAAACCCGCACGTAGAGGTTGGAGAGCCCCGTATTCCACGGGTTCCATGTTTCGCCCTCATCAGTGCTCCTCAACACCCCCTGAAAATTAATGGCGCCGACGTACATCTCGTACGGCGAATCAGGGGAGACGGCGAAGTTCGGCAGGCCCGAGGCCGTGTCAGTCTTGTGCACCCAGGTTTGGCCTCTATCCGTACTTTTGACAACCGACGCGTTCCCGAGAGAACCGAAAATGACGTCCGGCTTCTGAGGATGGAAGACAAACTCGTCAAACCGCCGGTCACTGGTCTTGGTCCAGGTCGTCCCCTGGTCCGTGCTGCGGTGTGTTCCCTGCACTGTTCCAATCAGGAGAGTGCCGTCAAGCGGATTGTTCGCCACCGCAGTCACTGCCCCCTGGCCCTGAGCGATAGACCCCCAGATGGCACCTCGGTTAGTTGATCGGCAAAGGATCCCTTCGACAATCGCGTAAAGTCGAGAACCATCGACCGGATCGACCGCGAGGTTCGTGACTTGCTTGTCCGGAAAGCCCAGGAATGACCAGGTGTCTCCTTTGTCCGTGCTTTTGCTGATCCCTCGGTTCCAATTCAGCGCATAAACGACGCCCGATTCCGACGGAGAGACGACCAATCGCCGGACAAAACGCGGGGCCGTGGGAGACTCAAGCTCTTCCCAGTTCCGCCCGGCGTCCGTGCTGCGGAAAATCCCCTGAGCTGCTGCGTAAACCAGGTTGTGATCTTTGCTGTCAAAGACAAGGGACTGAATGTCGGCGCCGGGAGGCGACATATCAAGCCATCCATTAAGACCGAGGACAACGCCGGACGAGGCACACAAGAAGAACAACGCAGTGGAGAAAGTCTTCAGAGAAAGCAAAAATCGCATCCATGTCCTCCCGCGGGCTGGCAATTGATCAGCTCGCAAAAATTCGGTTCCCCTGGCATAGATGCTTTGGTGGGGTTTTTGGCCGAACCACGAATGCACACGGGCGAACACGGACGATCGACCGTCAGTCCGCGTTCGTCCGTGTCAGTCCGTGTTCGTCTAGCGGGTCTGAAGCACGTACAGAGAAGTACGTGCGGCGATGAAAAGCTTCCGGCGGTCCTTGCCGCCGAAAACCAGGCTGGTGGGCCTTTCAGGAACCTCGATTGTCCGAAGCAACCTTCCGGTGGGATCGTAGACAAAGATCCGGCCAGCCGCGATATAGACGTTCCCGTCCGGGTCCGTTGTCACCGCCTGGCCGCCTTTTTCGGCGAACAGTTTCGGCTCCGCAAGCGTCCCGTCCGGGCGGACCGTAAAGGCGTAGGTCTTCTGTTCCGGCTCGTTGCAGACATAGAAAGGGCGCCCGGAAACCGCCGGGGCCAGGCCGAAGGCGCGGGATAAATCACTCATACGGGCGCCGTAGTAAAGCGCGCCCTTTACGAAGTCATCATCCGCAGGCAGGAAAATGCTGCCATCGGGCGAGACGAAATGAGCCGCTTTGCGTTCAGTCGTCTTTTCAACGAAGTCGGGCGTGTTGCGGTACCGGTTGACGGGAAGAACCGGGATCGAACCTGGCCGCGGCGCAACCGGCTGCGGCTCGATGATGACGACATCGTCTTCGCGCCCTCCTGCAGGCAACACATAAACGATTCCCTTCCCCGCATAAGAGACGACCACCAGGTTGCCTGACTTGTCGACTGCCAGCTGGACCGGGTCCAGGGGACTGTCCGATATCAGTGCCAGGCGACCCGGTTCCACCGACCAGCGGTAAATAGACTGGCGGCGAGGGTCCGCGAAGTAGACGTCCCCGCCGGGCTCGACGGCGAGCGCGGCAATGTTGTAGAAGTCGCCCGCAAGCTTCTTGACTCCGGTAGCGGGGTTTGACGGCTGACGGCGGACAGCCGACGAACTCTCGGAACCGCCTATGGTCAGAACCGCGAACTCATTCTCACGAATTTGAACATTAGCGGTCCTGTCGAAGACGGTGGTATCGAACGGAGCGCGGCAGTCGGTGTAAGAGTGCAGGTTCCGAAACCGGACGTTGCGCGACCCGGCGACTTTGACGGCATAAGGGAAAGGCGCAAAACTGCTCACGACCCGGTACAAAAAGGTATTGGCGAGCGTGATGTTGCTGCAACGGTCTATTTCGAGCGGAAGCGCTTCGGCGCTCTCGCCGCGCTCCTCTTCGAACTGAAGGGCGTAGAGCTTCCAATTCGAGGCTCGCCGCAGGATCACCTCGTTACGCACGTGGTGCTCGATAGACATCAGATAGACCCTGCCCTCGGTCGTCGTGTCGGAGATGCACATTCCGGCCTGCGCAAATGTGCTCGGGGTCCAGATGTCCTTGAAGGTGCCGCCACCGCCCTTCGTGATCCAGAGGCTGTAGTACTGCCCATCCCAACGACGGTTCAGATCCGGGTCGGCGGTATGGGTGTTGTTGTAGACCTCCTCCCGAGACCCGTCCGCGCGGTTGGTTCCGTGGCCGCCCAGAAAGCGCACATCGTTCATCATGGAGTCCTTGCCGGCCATCCATTTCGCCGCTACGGCCCGCCCATTGATTCCACCGGTGTAAAGCCCGATACCGGTGACGATGTTCGTCCCGCCGGCTGGTGCCTCCAGGAGGGGCGTCGGCGCACCTGGTCCCTGGAATGCGGGAGTCGAGTCCGGGACCTCGATAACGGTGGCAGCCGGGTGAAGCCCGATGAGGACAGTCTCCGGTTTGAGCACCACGGTGTTCGTGACCCGGTACCGTCCCATCGGCAGGTAGAGTGTCCGGTGACGGGCGATGGCCGCCCGCAGAGCCGCAGTGTCGTCCGTCTTGCCGTCGCCTCTCACTCCTTCGGTCTGAACGTTAACCCAGGTATCGCGAGCGGGCAGATCTGGTATATCCGACGGTGCAGGGGCGGGCATCCCAGCCATTGGCGTCGCTTCGTTAGTCGTATCTATCTTGCCCACACTGCCGGTGTCGGGAAGGTGCAGCCCGTGCGAGAATTGCTTGACCAGATAGATCGGCGCTGGCCCCGTCACTTGCTTCCCGTTTCCCCGGAACGAGGCCAAAACAGGCACTTGTCTGCAGGCGACATCCTCGAGGTTGACCTGAGTGCGGGCATTGTTTTCGTTGCTGATAACGAGGGCCGGGCCGGAAATCTCCTCGAACCTGCAGTCCTTCAGCCAAAGCTCTTCGGCGAAGTCAGAATCGATGTCAACGGCGGTCGGCACGGCGCTGAACCTGTCGCGAACCAGGGTCAGCCCCGCCTCGTGGGTCTTGATGGCCGCTACACGCTGGCCCTCGAACGCCGAATCGATAAGCAGGTACTGCCAACTGGGAGCCGTCTTGCCTGTAATAATCCCGTAGTCGCCCCCAAAGAAGCGTAGATCCTCGCCCTCGTTACCGATGTCCTCCAGCGCAGCCTTCCCTCCCCCGATTCGGAAGTCCATGTGAGCCAGGTAGCAGTGCTGGGCCACATGGAATCGGATGGCGATCGCCGCGGGATTGCCATCCCGGATTTCCATATCGATGTTCGCCATGGCGCTGTAGAAGGTCCCGGGGTTTCCATCCCGGATCGGCTGACCAGCCTCTCGCGGCCGCCCGCCGGAGAAAAACACCATGTACTTGCGCGAACCATCCTGAAATCCCGGCGTGTTCTCACCCAGGATGAACACCGGCCTCCTGCTGCCGTACCCGATCAATCGAATCCCCGGCCACACGTAAACGGTCTTACCCAGCCGGTAATTTCCCTCTGGAACAAAGACGATGCCTGTCCGCGTTGTCTCCTGAACGCGGTCAATGGCTTGTTGCAGGCCGTTGGAATCATCGTTGATCCCGTCCGCCTTGATTGGGAACTGGTCCGGTGTGAGATAGACGGCCTTCGGATCGGCCAGCCGGACGGGATAGAAGGATTGCGAATTGGGGATTGCGGATGAAGCGAAGCAGACCACACACACTAATGTCAGAGTTGCGCAGCACAACCGGTTTGCGAGCACGCTAACCTCCTTTTTCGCCCTATCCTAGGGGGAGCGGGCCTGGCGAACAAGGGTAAAAAGGGGGGCGCAGGGTCTGCGCCGTGCGCGGCTCTGTAATTGTGGTGGGAACGGCCCATAGGCGAGACGTTTGCCCTCCCAGAGGGTACAATTTCAGGTGCGCGAAGGGTGATTGTTCAGAAGGAGGATAGACGTGAGCGCAAAATTCTGGAAAACAGCACTTCGGATTTCAGTCGCCGGCCTTTTCATTGCCGCAACTCAGCTGCATCCGCAAAAAGCTAATTTGCCGTCGGAGCCGGTTGTTACCCGCAAGGTACAGGAAATCGAGAAGGTGGTCTCGAAGGGCCCATTCAGCGACTCCTGGGATTCGCTCGCCAATTTCAAGACTCCGGCCTGGTATCTGGACGGGAAGTTCGGAATTTTCATCCATTGGGGGCTGTACTCCGTTCCCGCCTTCGGCAATGAATGGTACCCGCGCAATATGTATCGGGAGGGAACGCCGGAGTTCAAACACCATGTGGCGACGTACGGCCCCCAGTCCAAGTTCGGGTACAAGGATTTCATCCCGATGTTCAAAGCCGAGAAGTTCGATGCAAACGACTGGGCGAAGCTCTTCCGGGAATCGGGGGCCAGGTTCGTGGTGCCGGTGGCCGAACATCATGACGGCTTCCCGATGTATGAGACTCAGTACTCGGACTGGTGTGCGGCGAAGATGGGACCCAAACGCGACATCGTCGGAGAACTAGCCACGGCCGTCCGGAAGGAAAAGCTCGTCTTTGGCCTCTCCTCCCACCGAGCCGAACACTGGTGGTTCTTCGGCGCAGGGAGGAACTTCGATTCAGACGTGCGCGATCCTCGGTTCGCAGGCCTCTATGCCCCGGCCAAGGACCAGAAGAAGGCCGAGAGCCAGGAGGAACCGCCCGACGAGGCTTTTCTGAATGACTGGCTGCTTCGCACCTGCGAGTTGGTCGACAAGTACCAGCCACAACTCGTCTGGTTTGACTGGTGGATCGCCCAGCCGGCATTCCAGCAGAACCTGCGAAAGTTTGCCGCCTATTATTACAACCGGGGACAGGAGTGGAAACGCGGGGTGGCCGTTAACTACAAGAAACACGGGGGCGATTCTTTCCCGGACAGCGCCGGCGTGCTTGACATTGAACGCGGTCAGCTGGCCGCCATTCGGTCCTTCTTCTGGCAAAACGACACCTCCATCTCCAAGAACTCCTGGGGCTATGTCAGCCGGCAGGACTACAAAACGGCCGACTCGATCATCGATGACCTGATCGACATCGTTTCGAAAAACGGCGCGCTTTTGCTAAACATTGGGCCCAAGCCAGACGGGACGATTCCGGACGAGGAGCGGCGGATTCTCCTGGAGATCGGCGCCTGGTTGCGGGCTAACGGAGAGGCGATTTACGGAACCCGGCCCTGGAAAGTCTTCGGGGAAGGGCCGACCCAGGTCGTCGAGGGGAGCTTTGCCGACACCAAGCGCAAGGCGTTCACCGGCGAAGACATTCGATTCACCACCAAGGCCGGAAAACTCTACGCGATAGTGCTCGAGGATCCGGGCGAACAGGTGAGAATCCGATCGCTCGGGAAGCCCTCGAAGCTGGCGACCGGGCAGCCAACCGGTGTTCGGCTTCTCGGCTATGACGGAAAGCTAAGCTGGTCATCCGACCAGGACGCTTTGATTGTGAAATTGCCGGGAACAAAACCTGGGAAACACGCGTTTGCGCTGGAGATTACGGGGCTCGAGTGAACGCGTTGCCGTTTGCTTTGTGGTTGGGGCCGTTCCACCCCGAAGGGTCGCGTAAGCGCTCAAATAAGAAGCCGGGCTAGACGGCACTTCCAAGGCCGTTATCCAGATTTTGCACGAGCGGGCTTTTGGGGGAGTGCGGCGGCAACGAGGGGCCGACGTTTTATCAGGCCCCGAGGCGACGCCGCTTTGGCCTGCAGGATGGCGTGCAGGTTCGATCGTGCACAGGGGAAAGCGGCGTCGCCTCGGGCCTGATAAAACGTCGGCCTCTCGTTGCCGCCGCACTCCAAAAAAGGCCTGTCTCGCGCAAAATGCGGCTTCTTGTTTATGGCGGCTACGCCCGCCTCCCTCACCGCACCTTATGCTTTTCCCGCCAGCGCGGGTAGTCCTGCCCAAGGAGGGTGGCGGGCCAGTCCCCGTAATAAGCGTAACCGTTGCGGCGCTCGTGCTCGATTTCGCTGAGGGTATAGCGGATGATCTTGTCGCGTCCGGTAAAGATGGGCCGGTTCGTGCCGAGCTCATAAAAGCGCGCCCAGAGGGGTTTGGCATTGGGATCCCTGACCACCCGGCGATCAGGCTTGCCGTCAGCGCCGGTAAATCCCTCCAGCCTCAGTCCTGGGATCGCGACGGCCCGAAACCACGCGACTGCGCCTTCCACAGCGGCAATCTCCCGGGGAGTCGGCTCGTCAATCTCCATCAAGAACCGGACTATGCCGACGCTTTCCGCTCCGGAAATTGAAGGGGGCTCGAAGTTGCGCGCCCAGGCGGGCTGGAGTGTTTTTTCGTCATGCTGAGCGCACCAGCCGGTGAGCTTTCCCCCCTGCTTCACCTGCGTCCGCAGTATGCAGTCGATCGCGCGCGATATGGCAGCGCCCGCCTTAAGACGCTGTGAATGGTCGAAGAAGCTGTAGGGCCACTTCCAGGCGGCAATCTCACCAAGCAGGCTCAAGACATTGACCATCGCGTTGTCGTTGTAGGTGATGTGCGAATAGTAGCCTTGGCGCAGCGGGAAGAACTGCGGCCACCCGCCGTTTGGATATTGAGCGGCTATCAGGTAGTCGAAGCCGCGCACGACCGCCTGGAGGTACCGGACCTCTCCAGTCATGTATCCGACCCGAGCCAGAAAACACATGGGTGTCGTCGTCGCACCATTGTCGATGGTGTTGACGCTATCCCCTAGTCTTTGCCCCATCATCGAGGGCGGAGGCGGGGAAGCGGCGAGGTCCGTGTTTTTGGGCCACCCGCCTTCCGGCGACTGGTACCCCAGCACATTGTCGGCAATGGCTCGTGCTTCCCGGGAGCCGTACCAATCCGCCTTTCGCTCCAAGATGTCCGCCGTCCACCTGACTTTCGCCGCCGGGAGCCGTTGACCTGGACCGAGGTTCGCAAGCAAAGCGACAACCCCGAACAGAAGAGTTTTTCGTTTCGTTCTCATTCGCCCCCCCGCCAGATCGCTGCTAGCGTAACATGATTCTGGAAGTGGTTAATGGTAACCTCGCACTCGCATGGCCGACGTACCGCTTGACGCCCACGATCTCGACCGCTGGTCGTTGATGGAGGCCCGCCACCGCCGACTCCTGCTCTTGCTCTGGGCGGTCTTTCTCCTCCGCGGCATCTTCTACATCAGTTTCACGCCGCTCTGGGAGGGTTTTGACGAGCACTCCCATTTTGCTTACGTTCAACTCTTGAGCACCGAGGCCCGTCTGCCCGTCGCCGACCGGGACCGGGTAAGCGAGGAGATTCACTCCTCCCTGAAACTCGCCCCGTTGCCTGCGGAGCCTCGGGGCTTTGGCCTCGGCCTGATTCATGACCAGTATTGGAAGCTGGACAAGGAGGAGCGGCACCGGCGTGAAGCCGGATTGCGTGCTCTCGACCCGGCGCTCGGCCGGAGACAGATCCCGAAGGGGGAAAGCCGGTCCAACGTCTTCCTGTCGATTTATGAAGCTCAGCACCCGCCGCTTTACTATTTTCTATGTCTGGCACCCTATCGGCTCGCCGCGCAGCTGAATCTGATCGACCGGGTTTTTCTCATTCGGGCTTTCAGCATTCTGTTAGCCTCGGGGCTCATACCCTTGGGATTTATGTTGCTGAGGCAGCTTCTAGGCGATACGCAGGCTTTACTGGTCTTATGGATTGTGGCGTTTCTGCCCGGGGTGATGTTCGACGTGGCGCGTGTCGGCAACGATTCACTGGCCGCACTCCTGTTTACTCTGCTGGTGTGTTTGTCGGTCCGCACTGTCGTGTCTCGAACGCAGGCGCTAGCCATAGGACTAACCCTCGGACTGGGGCTGCTGACCAAGACCAGCTTTCTCACAGCGGTCGTCCCTTTTGCAATTGCCCTGCTGCTCCCGAGGGTCGCCCTGCGGCCGTTGCGTTCGAGGATCGTCGATCTGGGCGTAGCGGGGCTCGCTGTCACCGCTGTCGCCGCCTGGTGGTACTGGCTCAACTATTCCACCACGGGGAGTTGGACCGGCCTCTACTTCGACTCGCTGACGCCCCGCTGGTCCCTCACAAAGACGGCACTGTCAGTTGACTGGGCCAACGCTTCCGACGCGATTCTCAGGTCGCACGTTTGGTTTGGGAATTGGAGTTTTCTCGCGCTCCGTGGCTGGATGTATCAGCTGGTTACAGTCGTATTCGCGGTAGCGGCCGCAGGGGTGGGAATACGGGTCGTGCACTCCTTCAAGCCGGCCGCGGAGAACCGATACCCTTTTCTGGTTGCCGTCCTCTTCTACGCCTTTTTCTGGCTGGGTCTCGGCTATTACGTGCTGCTCACCTATGCCGCGACCGGCGTTTCGGCAATTCCGGGGTGGTACCTGTGCACTCCGATTGCCTGCGAGATCCTGCTCTTGTACGTCGGATGGACACTTTTCTTCCCGAGGACCGGGCGGGTCAGAGTCGCCGCAGCCATGGCGCTCGGCGCTACCTTGATGGATCTGTACGGCGTATTTTTCCTGCTGATTCCTTATTACACGGGCTTTATCTCGCGTAATGCCCGCGGCTCCATGTCTTCTTTCAGACCCTGGACAGTGAGCCTGGCTGACTACGCGGAGATGTTTTCGAGGCTGACCGTGAACAAGAGCGGCTTCATGACAGCCGGGTATTTCCTTGTAACAGCCTCAGTCTTCCTTGTGATGGGAATTGCCTCAGTGGCATTGGCGCTGCGGTTCCTTTGGCGGGTAAAAGCGGGAGAATGAGGCGAAGCCGACTGCGCTCTGGTCCACCGGCTTGAGATCCAGGAGCAGGCCTCTGCCCTGCTCTTTGCACCGACTTTGGCGGTTCCACCCCGAAGGGTCGCGTAGCAGAACCCAGGGTTGGCCGCGTTTTTGGCCGCCTACCCCGGGCACGCGGTCGGGTATAGTCCCAACCCTGAAGAGGCAAAGGCGCTCAAATAAGAAGCCGCATTTTAGGGCCCGGTTACTTCCTCACGCCGGAGGCGTGAGAGGAGAGTAGCCGGGGGTGGAGCCGTTTTTCAGGCGACACCCCCGGGAAACAGGCAATAAAATCCCCCACCCCGGCAGGAGTGGGAGGAGGGACTCCTCGCACCCCTGCCGGGGTGCGTTCTTGCTCTGCGTCGTTTTCCGGGGGTGTCGCCTGGAAAACGGCTCCACCCCCGGCT
>RPQK01000064.1 GCA_003819755.1 Acidobacteriota bacterium
AGGATTTCAAACGCTTCAACCCGAACCGTCGTGCGGTCTACGTCGGTGACGACATCCCCTTTTCGGAACGTCCCGCCCGGCACGAGCTTGAATCCCTCAAGGGCAGGACGCGTCGTTTGTCCCTCCAAGGGGCCAGTCAGGACCAGAAATACCGCAGTCAGCAGGAGATAACGTAAAGCCGAACTTGCCTTCATGGACGCGGATTGTAGTAGCCCCGGAGGAACGGGACAAGGCTAATCGAACGGTTACGACCGGATGCCGAGTCAACGAATTGACGATTTACGTTGACGTTTAAGACGGTGGCGATCCGGATGCCGAGTCTTTTAATCGTCAATCGTAAATCGTCAATTCGTCCAACCGCGGCACCCCCCGTGGCTTGAATGGTCGATTTCCTGTAATCTTATGGGCTCGGGAGCAACGGCATGGATCTGAACGACATTCGCAAGAAAATCGACATGATCGATTTCGAGATCCTGAAGCTTCTCAACAGCCGGATGGAATATGCCCTCAGAACGATGAAGTTCAAGCGGGGCACAGTCACCGACGAGAAGCGGGAGAGCGAAGTCATCGAATACATACAGAAACACTCCCAGGGGCTCATCGAGCCGGAATTCTGTAAACGTCTGTTCCTTCAGGTTATTTCGGAGAGCAAAAGACTCCAGGCGGAGAGCTTCAAACTGATCGGCTTTCAGGGTGAGCATGGAGCTTTGGCGGAGGTGGCTGCGCGCGAGTTCGACCCGCGCCTGATGTACATCAGTTGCAGCGAGTTTCGCGAGATCTTCGACGCGGTCAGTTCCGGGCTGCTTCACTACGGGATTGCGGCCGTGGAAACAACCGCCGGGGGCACCATCTCGGATGTGAACCAATTCCTGATGGAAAGCGCGCTTCAGATCATCGGTGAAGTGAAATCCCCGATTCATTACTCGGTCCTCGCTTTGCCGGAAACCGACCCCCAGGAGATTCGGGTTGTCTACTCACATCGGCAGGCGCTGTCTCAGTGTCAGGAATATCTTTCCAAACATGACCTGGAAGGACGTCCCTACTACGATGCGGCCGGCGCCGCGAAAATGTTGCTGCGTGAGAGGCCGAAAGGCTCAGCCGCGATCGCCAGCCGTTTCGCCGCCCACTTCTACAACCTGGCTGTAGTCGAGGAGAATATCGAGGACAGGGTGAACATCACTCGCTACCTCGTTTTCTCACGAGAAGCCGGTGAGCGGAAAGGAAACAAGTGTTCGATCGTCTTTTCGACGGAGCACAAGGCGGGCGCTCTGTTCAGGGTGCTGCGCGAATTCGCGGATGAAGGTATCAATCTGACCAGGATTGAATCGATGCCCAGCCGAGAGGCGCCGGGCAACTACGTCTTCTTCATTGATTTTCACGGGTCGATCGATGATCCGGTGGTCCTTCGAGCCCTGCAACGCGTGCAGAACATGGCGCCCTTCTACCGGTTCCTGGGCTGCTACCCGGAAGCCGAGCCGCCGAAGCTTGAGGGGTAGGCAGACGGCTTTAACCACGAAACACACAAAACACACGAAATACCCGAAAGGGAACGGCTACTTGGTCCCTTTCGTGTATTTCGTGTGTTTCGTGGTTAAACTGTCCGTTTTGCAGTCCCTTCCCCACTGAACTATACTGCTGAAACGGCGCTTTCGTCTTCGAAGCCCCCCTCTCAGTCTTGTCAGTCTGTCAGTCTGTCAGTCTGTCAGTCTGTCAGTTTGTCAGTTTGTCAGTCTGTCAGTTTGAGGTCTCACGGACATTTTTTACTATGATCGCGACCAAGACTACGGCCAGGCTGCTCGTCACCGATACGGCAAGCGGGCAGTCCTCGGAGTTCGATCTTACCTCGCCGGAAACGCGCATCGGCCGCGCTTTTCAGGTCAACGATATTGTTCTTAACCAGGCTCAGGTCTCGCGAGAGCATGCTCTGATTCGGAGGGAAGATGATCACTTCCGGCTGATTGATCTGGACAGCTCGAATGGCACGAAGATAAACGGGCAGCGGATCAAAGAGCAAATACTCGACGACGGTGACGCCTTCACGATTGGAAAGTTCGAGCTGGTCCTCCGACGGGAGCCGGCGGAAATCAAGGTTCGGTACAAAGAGACAGACACGACCAGGACGGTTCTGTTCCGGCCCTCTGACCAGCTGATTGGTGCTGTCCCGAACAGCTTGGAGCAGAGCCTGCCGCGCGGGGCGTCAGGCGGACAGATCCTGCAGGAGAACCTCGCCGCTCTTCAGAAGAAAGCGGAGACGCTGTCGCGGTTGTATGAGCTGAACCGCTTACTCGCCTCGGTCTTCTCCATCGATGACATCTTTGAGAAAGTCAGCGAGTTGCTCTTCCGCCTGACTCCGGCCGAACGTTTTGTGGTCCTCCTGGGCCAAGAGTCAGAGATCGACTCGTTGTCGAAAATCCACGTCAGGATCCGCCCCGGAACCGTCGAAACCGAGCGGGAGATGCCGATCAGCCGGACGGTCGTCAAGCGGGTTGTGGCTGAACGCCTCTCGCTTCTCTCGCTGGATGCGCTTCACGACGAAAGGCTCCTGTCCGCCGACTCGATTGTCGCTCACCGGATCGCGTCAATCCTGTGCGCGCCCCTCATTCAAAGGGGGAATCTCTTGGGAGTCATCTACACGGACAGCCGCCGACGCTCCCGCACTTTTAACGAAGACGATTTGGAGCTGCTCAATGCGCTGTGCGCCCAGACGTCGGTCGCGATTGACAGCGCCACGACACACGAAAAGCTTCTCCGTGAGGCCGTGGCCCGGGCAACATACGCCCGATTTATGCCCCAACATGTGGTCGAGGAGATCCTGGCCAACCCGGACGCACTCACCCTCGGCGGATCCAACCGGACGATTGCCGTGCTTTTCTCGGATATACGCGGCTTTACTTCCCTGGCCGAAAAACTCCCGCCTGAAACCGTCGTCCGTATACTGAACGAATTCTTCTCCGAAATGACCCCGATCCTTTTTGAACACCAGGGTCTGCTGGACAAGTACATGGGCGATAACGTCATGGCTCTTTTTGGCGTTCCCTATGAGAGCGAAGACGCGGCAGCGAACGCAGTGGCGACGGCCATCGCCATGCAGCGGAGGTTACAGGAACTGAGCGCCGAGCTGAAGGAGGAAACCCTGGCAGACATCTCAGTCGGCATTGGGATTAACTACGGGACGGGCACGGTGGGCTATATCGGATCCAAAGAGCGGACGGACTATACGGCTGTCGGGGACGTGGTCAACCTGGCGGCCCGGCTCGAGAAACAAGCCAAACCCGGCCAGATCATCATCAGCGATTCGGTGAAGCAGGCGCTCGGGAACCGCTTTGAAGTCGCTCCAGTCGGGCTCATTTCCGTAAAAGGCCGAACCGAGCCGGTCGAGGTGTACGAGGTGAAGTGGGATTGACGACGGACCGTTCCCCGTTCGCCGTTCACCGTTCACCGTTCAAGTTCCGGGTTCGGACCTTCGCTTGAACGCTTGAACGGTGAACGGCGAACCCGGGTCAGCGCTTCAAATGCTGCCCCAGAAAGTCGTAGATTTCCCGGCGGGACTCTCTGGCCAGGGCGGTGTCTATCCTGTTGAAACTATGCCCTCCGGGCGCATCCTGATAAATCTTGTACTGGAAGTCTTTTCCGGCCGCCTTAAGAGCCTGGATCAGGCTTTCCACCTCGACCACGTTGACGTCTCGATCATTCGTGTTGGTATGAATCAGTAAGGGTGTCTTCAGCTTGTCGACATTCCAAATTGGCGAGCGCTTGCGGTACTCGGCCACGTCCTGGTTCGCGGTCTTCCCGATGTGGTACCTCGCCGAGAATTCGTCCCGGTAGTCCTGAGTCGAATAGCCCATCCGAGCCAGCAGATCCGAAACCGGGACCCCCGCATACGCCACCTGGAACTTGTCCGGGTGGCCAAAAACCGCCATGAGCGAGATCAAACCGCCGTGGCTCCAGCCGATGATTCCGATCCTCTTCTCGTCGGCAAAAGGGAGATTTTCGACCGCCCAGTCGCGCCCTGCCACGACGTCCTCAACCTCAAGCCCGCCGTAGTCAATGGCCTCGTAGAATTCCTTCCCGTAACCGGTCGACCCCCGGTATTCGGGGGCGAACACGACATAGCCACGATCCATCATTTCCCGAATGATGTGGGTGTGATACGTGGTGAAGTCGGCGTGCACCCCTCCGTGCGGGAGTATCAGGAGCGGGTGCTTGGCCGTGCGGTCCAGCTTGCGTGGGACGAAGATGTAGGCATAGACCCGGAGGGGATGCCTCTCGTTCTTAATGCCGTAGATCTCGCGCCCTTTCGGATTGGGCGGCCCGGCGTACATGATCTTGTCGATTTCCGCCACATCGCCGACGCGCTGGAACCAAAGGACGTCGTCCACGGCTTTCGCCAGGGACTCAACCTGGGTTCTCAGCCCTTCGACCTCGGCTTGCAGTTTAAGCACTTCGCTCTGTTGAGAAGGCGCCTGACCGGCCGCGAAAGTGCACAAGAACAGAAAAAGGACCCCGATGGGGACAGGCCGATTGACCCGCTCGCCGAATGACATGTCGTTTCTCCTCCCGGATTTAAACGCCCCCATTTTGTCCTTGCCGGCCCAGACTTGCAACGACTATGCGCCGACCAATTGACGGTGACAGAAGAATTAACATACAGTAGTTTATTACCATTTGCGTTAGGGCCCATCCTTCAGGCCGGAGGTTGTCATGGAATTCCGGACCCGCCCGTTGCGTCTGCGTTCTCGAAGACAGTTCTGTGTTTGCGTGCTGGCCTGCATCCTGCTGCCTGCCGCCGCGCAGAGCCAGAACGCCCCGATTTCGAATGCCATCGGTCTTGAACAGCAGGAAAATTTCTTGAAAAAGGCCCGTATTGTGAAAGCCCGATCTGCGAAGGCGGGCATCACTGGAACCAGCAGAGCCACGCTGCGCGAGGGCCCCTTGGAACACGACGCGAGTATTCAGTGCATTGATTTCCACAAAGCGGTCTTCCAGACCATAGGCGGAACCGAGCTCAATTTCAAGGACAGCTACAAGTTCAACATCGCGGCCTATCGATTGGCATTGCTCCTCGGTCTGGACAATGTTCCGCCGTCGGTAGAGCGCTCCTACGAGAGGCAGAGGGCCGCGTTCACCTGGTGGATTGACGATGTGATGTTCGACGAGAAAGAGCGGCAGGAAAAGAAGATCGAGCCGCCCGACAAAGTCGACTGGAACTACCAGGTTGGAATCGTGCGCGTGTTCGATCAGCTCATACAGAATATTGACCGGAATCAGGGAAATCTGCTGATCACGAAGGACTGGAAGGTCTGGATGATTGACCATTCCCGGGCCTTCCGCCTCGATCACCAGCTAAGAAAGGTGGCAGACCTTAACCGGTGTGATCGCACCCTGTTAGCCCGCCTGAAGCAGCTGGACCTCCAGACGCTGAAGCAACACCTTGGACGGTATCTGAATGGCGGCGAGATCCGGGCGGTCCTGGCCCGCCGTGATCTGATCGTGAGGCATTTCGAGAGCCAGGGCGCGAACGTCCTTTATGACTTGAGCCGGCGTAAAGTTGATCTGGTGAACGCAGAACCAGCGGCGGTTGAGTGACTCGCCCGCTTGGGGCGAGTCACTCAACCGCCCTTCACTTCAACTCGTCTTTGAACTCGATCTTGTAAATCTGGAGGAAGGTCACCAGCAGAGCGGCCACAAGCGGGCCGAGGATTAAGCCCGGGACGCCGAAGAGTGTCAGTCCGCCGATCAGGCCGAAGAAAACCAGGAGAACGTGCATCCCCTCGGATTTGCCTTCAATGATGATCGGCCGCACGAGATTGTCGACGAGGCCGATTACCAGTGCCCCAAGACACAGCAGGACGATGCCTTTGACCACCGACCCGGTCAGAAGCAGGTAGACGGCCATCGGGACCCAGACGATGGCAGTACCGACCATCGGGACCAGCGAAAAAATGGCGATCGCCGTGCCCCAGAGAACGGGATTGCTAAGCCCTAAGCCGAAGAAAATCAGGCCGCCCGCGACTCCCTGACAGGCGGCGGTGGCGAAGATTCCGAAGAAGGTCGCGTAGATGACCTCTTTCAGCTTTTCTATCAGCATCTCCTCGTATTCCGGGGCAAGCGGCACGAGCTTCTTGAGTTCCTTTAGGAGCTCGTTGCCGTCTCGGAAGAAGAAGAACATGCTGAAAATCATGATGAAGAAGTTGAAAAGGAAGAACCCGATGCCTCCGAGAATTGCCGAGTAATGCTCGAGAAGGTAGCGAACCCCCCGATCAATGAGCCGCGAGAAGGTCAGTCGCAGGTTACCGCTGTCGACTCCCAGGTACCGGTTGATCTGTTGCCACACTTCCCGCATCACGGGGTTTTGAACCAGGTACTCCTGTTTCTGAACCGGTTGTTTATCGAGCTGCTCCCGAAATGTGTCGTAAGCCGTGTTCAGCTCGTCAAAAAGCGCGAGGAAGAACAGAAACGACGGGATGATGATCAGGATCGTGATCACACTGCACATGATCAGGGAAGTGATTCCGTTTCGCCCCTTGAGCCTGATTCTCAGATGCCGGTAGTTGGGGTAGAAGAGGGAGACCAGGGTCAGGGCCAGAATGATGGTGACCAGGAAGGGCTCCAGCATCTTGTAGAAGATCAACAGGATGAGGACGAAAACCAAACCAAAGAAGATCTTGGAGTATTTCTGATTCAGCAGCATGATGGAGCGTCAGCCGGCCACTTCCGTCCGGTAGTAGTAGCAGAGGTCCGTGAGCATGCAATCCTGGCACTTGGGCTTCGGAGCCCTGCAGACTCTCCGGCCATGGTGTATGAGTCGATGAGCGAAGGCGATCCACTCCTCACGCGGGACCTTCCGCATCAAATCGTTCTCGATTTTTTCAGGCTCGGCATGCCTGGTAAACCGAAGCCTGGCCGAAACCCGGGCGACATGGGTGTCGACGACCACGCCACTGGTGATCCCGTACGCCGTTCCCAGAACCACATTCGCGGTCTTCCTGGCCACTCCCGGAAGCCGCAGCATTTCCTCCATCGACTGCGGCACTTCGCCGCCGAATTCGCGAACGAGGGTCTGAGAGGCGCCAATCAGGCTCTTCGTCTTGTTCCTGAAGAAACCCGTCGACCGGATCATCTCCTGGAGCTGTTCCGGGTCCGCCTGGGCCATGGCACGGGCGTCCGGGTAGCGCTCGAAAAGGGCCGGGGTGACCATGTTGACCCGGGCATCCGTGCACTGGGCAGACAGAATCGTGGCTACAAGTAACTGAAACGGATTGGTGAAGTGAAGCGCACAGACAGCGTCCGGATAAGAGTCGGCGAGTCTCCGGAGTATCTCACGGAGGCGTTCGGCTTCGCGAGCTTTCGCACTGGCCGCTCCCTGTCTGACCGCCATCATTCTGACATCATAGCATTGGAGCGCTCACAAAAATGCCAAACTATCCGTGCTAGAATTCATCTCTATAAGTAGGAAGGAGCGGTAGATGCGAAGATTCATCAAGCTTTTGGTAAGCACTGCACTTCTACTTGTGTTCTTTATCGGTCTTTATTCGTTTACGGCCGAAGCGACTTTAAAGTACAAGAAAGAAACCGGCAAGAAGTGCACCTTCTGCCACACCGATATCCCGAAGGCGGGAGACGAAGACAAGAAACTCACCGATGATGGCAGGAAGTATCAAGAAAATGGCTTCAAGCTGACCGACGAGCAGAAGAAGAAGCCCGACTAGACGAGAAAGTTTTATCCACGAACCAACACGAACCAACACGAACCAGACGTCTGGTTCGTGTTGGTTCGTGTTGGTTCGTGGATAAAACTACCGGAATTTCGCAAATCCGGCCGCGCCGATTACACCCGCCTGATCCCCGAGCGTTCCCCGCAGAATCCTGGTTTCCTCATAGACCCTGGGGAAGGACATCTTCTTCAGATATTGCTTGACTGGGTTCATAAGAATATCGCCGGCGTTCGCCACTGCCCCCATCAAGATCACCGCTTCCGGGTTGATGACGTTGAGCACACTGTTGATGCCGGCGGCCAGGTAATAGCCGGTCCGGTCGAAGATCTCCAGCGCCAGGCTGTCCCCCTTGACGGCGGCTTCCCAGACTCTTTTTGAAGTCAGGGGGGTGACGGAATGAAGGAGGGAAGGCCGGCCGGTCTTCAAAGCCTCGACGGTGCTCGCCACTATTCCGGTTGCGGAGGCGTAAGTTTCCAGGCAGCCGAGATTTCCGCATCCGCACTGCCGTCCGTCGAGCTGGATAATCATGTGTCCGACATGGCCCGCTATGTCCTGCGCTCCGTGAAGAATCCGCCCTCCAAGAATGATACCGCCGCCAACTCCTGTCCCGAGGGTGATGCCGACCACGTCGTTGTAGGGTTTGCCGGCCCCGACCCAGAATTCCCCGAACGTGGCGGAAACCGCATCATTGTCGATGGTAACGGGAAGCTTCAGGCGCTCGGACATCATGTCGCGAAGGGGAACATTGACCCATTTCAGGTTGGGGGTGGTGATGACGGTACCGGTCTTCAAATCCAGAGGTCCGGGAGAACCGACTCCCACTTCCAGGATGTCGTCACGGGAATATCCGTGCCGCTCCCACACTCTGACCGTCTCCTGGGCCATCCGGTCGATAATGTCTTCGTGGCCGCGCTCTATAGCCGTCTCGAAATTTGCGGAGGCGACCAGTTGCCCGTCCGGGCGAACGAGACCGATCGTAAAGGTGGTGCCTCCAAGGTCAATTCCAACGTAAACAGGTTCCTTGGTCATGTGTGTGTAATGGCTTTGGAGTAGAGATCCAGGTACTGGCGCGCGCTTCTCTCCCAGGAGAAGTCCTCGGCCATGGCGTTTCGAACCAGCCTTTGCCAGACGGCTTGATCGCGCCAGGCCTCGATGGCTCGCACGATGGCTTTCAGCAGTTCTGTCGAGCTGTATTCATTGAACTTGAAGCCGGTCCCCAGTCCGTTCTTGCTGTTGAAGTCGCGGACGGTGTCAGCCAGGCCGCCCGTGTGCCGTACGATCGGGACCGTCCCGTAGCGCATGCTGTAAATCTGGTTCAGACCGCAGGGTTCGTACCGGGAAGGCATCAAAAACATGTCTGCACCGGCTTCTATGCGGTGCGCCAAGGCGTTGTTGAATTCGAGGAAAACCGAAAACTTCTCAGGGCTCTCGCGGGTCAGTTCCCGGAGCGCGTCCTGGTACTTCTTGAGGCCCGTGCCCAGGATCACCCACTGACAATCGATCCGGTCAAGTTGGTCCTTCAGAGCCAGAAAGAGGTCAAACCCCTTCTGATCGGCCAGCCTCGAAATCATTCCGATGAGAGGGACATCGCGCAGGGCGAAGCCGCACAGATCCTGCAGCTTCTCTTTGTTGACACGCTTCCCGGCAAGTTCCTCGGCGGAGTACGGGGCGAAGATAAGCGGGTCGTTGGATGGATCCCAAAGCCGCGTGTCAATGCCGTTCAGGATTCCGTACAGATCTTTTTCCCGGGTCCTCAGGACATTGTCGAGCCCGTAGCCCAGCTCGGGCGTCTGTATCTCACGGGCGTACTGGGGGCTGACCGTGTTGAGAACGTCGGCGTAGCAGATGGCCGCCTTCATCAGGTTCAGGTGCCCGTAAAATTCAAAAGGCCCCATCGCGTAGAAAAGATCGTCGCGCAGACCCGTGAGGGCGAATTTCGACCTTTCGTACACCCCCTGATAAGCCAGGTTATGAATTGTAAAAACAGTGGCGATACTGCGGTAGAACGGGTCACCGACACGAGCGAGTTTCAGGTAAGCGGGGACCAGTCCGGTCTGCGAGTCGTGGCAATGGAGAACATTGGGAGCCCATTGCATCTGACTGAGCGCGTCGAGGGCGGCCAACATGAAGAAGTTGAAACGCTCGAAGTTGTCCGGGTAGCCCTCGCCGGTTGCCGGTTGGTTGTAGATCCCCCCCCGGTCATAAAACTCGTCGTTCTCGATGAAGTAGTTGCAATGAGGATCTTGCTGTTCGTCCGCCCAAACGGCGCTGGCATAGGCGACTGATCCCATCCGGACCGGGGCCAGGTCAAGAATCTTCTTGAGCTTAGTCGTCTTCCGCACCTGACGGTACAAGGGCGTGAGGACCCGGACCTCGACCCCGAGATGAGCCAGGGTAGCCGGCAGGGCGTGGACCACATCAGCCAGCCCTCCATCGGTCGCGTACGGCCGAGCCTCAGCCGACAACATACAGACCCGCAAGGCCTGATTCCCATTCGACATATCTAGATTATGATGCCTTTCACCCGGATCGTCACTTGCCGGTCCCGGGTTCCAATCTCAAACAGAAATGGAGATAAAAGCTGCCATTATACCGGCGGAAGGGTCCGGTTTCCATCAGTCGCTGCCACGGACGAACACGAACGAACACGGACAGGCATGATTCGGTGCCTGTCCGTGTTCGTCCGTGGTAGTCCGTGGTAGTTCGTGCCCTTACAGCCTTTTCGGCGCCACGTAGTCTGGCTCGCGGGCGGCCAGGCTTCGCGTCTCTTTTGAACGGCTGCCGGTGACCAGCCAGAAAATACTCAGGAGCCCAGCGGCGAGCACCGCTCCGGCGCCAAACCAGAGGAAGGAAAAGGATCGTTTGATCCGGTCCCAGGTGCTGGTGGGGTACAGCCAGAATTCCTGGGCGGCCAGCGGCATGCTCTGGCCGTTCTTGTCAGTCAGCTGGGCCTGGAAAACAGTTCTTTCCGGCCCCGTTGGCTCGCCCTCGAAACGCCAGGACCACTTTCCCTGCTCTCGAACAGCGATTTCCTGAAGGGGCGTCGGGTTCTCGGGCACAGCCTTCACGTTTGGGCTGTTCGTTGTCCACGAGCTTTGTATCTTCAGCTTGTCCCCAAGCAACTGATAGAGATCTCGTTCCTCCTCGGTGAACTCCACCGTGTCGGGCGAGGCCACCGAAAAAACCGCGGTCGCGCTGTCCCCGGGATACTGGGGTACTCGAATGTTGAAGGTCCCGATCTTCTTGGTGAGCAGGTAGACATCCTCGACTTCGTAATTTCCGTCGTCCTTCTCCTCGGAACGTTTTTCGAGCCGGAGGGCACGGGCCAGAAGCGAGGCATTCTGCAGAACCTCGCGTTCTCGGCGCGTCCTGATGTAGCGAGCCTCGAGCGAATTGCGGTCCGAGGTGAGCGAATGGAGCTCCGACGAGAGCCGGGAGTTCTGTTTCTCGGCCTGCTTCAGGGCGGTTTCCAGTTTCTGATTGGAGGAACGCAGGTTCTCAAGCTCCGTTGTAACCTGGCCGAGTTTCTGTGATAGACCTGATCTTTCGGTCCGTAGAGACTCGAAACTTCGATTAACCGCTTCGACCCTTTTCCCGAGATTTGCCTTGGTATCCGTCTGGACGCCCAGGTGACGCATCAGCTCGTTGACCTGCTGGTCGTACTCCTGGTTCCTGGCCTGAAGTTGCGCGACCTCGCGCTGCAAGCCGGTCTTGTCGGAGGCAAGCTGATTTCGCTCATCCCTCGTAGTGCTGAGATTCGACCTGAGCTGGTTCAGTTCCCGCCGGGCAGTCTGAGCCTCGGCCTCGGAGTCCTTCCGTGCCTTGGACTCGTCTCGCAATTGCTGTTCGGCCTCCTGCATCCTGGCCCGGGCGTCGCGCGACTCGGTCTTCGCCTGCCGGTACTCGGGGTTCTTCTCAGAGATGGTTTTGATGACGTAGTCGGCGGTCGTGCCGGTGCCGGCCGCGAACTGCTGGATCAAATCGTCGAACTGGTCTTTGATGAAATTCTCTTTGGCCGAATCGATCTCCGTATAGGAAAGGCCTTGCGTCAGTGTGTCATTCAGTGCCGCATCGAACGCAGCCTGCTGGGGGAAATCGTCGGTCAACTCCGTGGAGAACCGGTAGATCAGCTCGCTCTCTTTGCTCATGTCGACAGCAGACAGCCTGAAGAGGATGCTGGTGTCATCGAATTTCAGATCGGTGATTCTGACCTGTTCGCCGACCTTGAAACTGATCGGCTGGCTGGCATTGCTACGATCTATCCCGGACGTCCCCCCTACAAAAACGGTCTGGCGCATGCCCCGGACAGGGATCTTAACGAACATCGCGCGGTTCTTGTACTTCTGGACGTATTCATTCTGGATCTCCTTCTTGATCCCTCCGAAAAGGGGAGACAGGAGACCAGACAGCGCAATGGCCAGGATGGCTGCGAAAAAGCGGACAACCCCTCTGCTCTTCATAGTTTTTCTCGTTATTTCTCAGTCGATCTCATTATTTCTCAATTTCTCAGTCGAATTTTAGCATACGGCTCTTGGCACTCGGATCATGCGGGTGCCGGGCACAGGGCTCCACCTGCCATCCGCCGTTCCGGGACCAATTGGCTATAATGAAGACCGTGACGGGCGATGAAAGGCTGCTGATCAACGAGATTTTCTACAGCATACAGGGGGAATCGTCCTATTCCGGGCAGCCCTGCGCATTTGTCCGTCTGACGGCGTGCAACCTGCGCTGCACCTACTGCGACACGGAATACGCTTTTCACGAGGGAAGCTGGATGACGGTCGGCGAGATCGTTGCCCGGGTTCTCAGCTACCCGACCCAGCTTGTGGAGATCACGGGCGGAGAACCGCTGCTCCAAAAATCTGTTCATCCTCTGGTTTCGCGAATACTCGAGTCCGGGAAGCACGTTCTGATAGAAACGGGGGGAAGCGTTGACATCTCGGTCGTCGACCCCCGCGCTGTTATTGTCTATGACATCAAGTGCCCCGGGAGCGGGATGGTGGAGAAGAACCGGTGGGAGAATCTCGACCACCTTCGAGACCACGACGAGGTGAAGTTCGTCATCAGTTCCCGCGAGGACTATGAGTGGGCGAGGCAACTGGTCACCGGCAACAAGACGCTCGCCCGGCACATGGTTCTGTTTTCGGCCGCCTGGGGCCGCCTGTCGCCGGCTCAACTGGCCGACTGGATCCTGGAGGATCGGCTCCCCGTTCGGTTGCAGGTGCAGCTGCACAAAATCCTGTGGGGGGAAAAGCGAGGGGTGTGACTAGTAAAAGGACCTAAAGGACCTCAAAGACATCAAGGACCAAAACGAATTTTTCGTTTCGGTCCTTGATGTCTTTGAGGTCCTTTAGGTCCTTTCACAGCTTTGTGACGCCCGGAGGCTCTTACTTCGCGACAGCGTCCTTGAGGGCTTTGCCGGGGGCGAATCTCACGACTTTCTTCGCGGCAATCTTGATTGGCTTGCCGGTCTGCGGGTTGCGCCCGGTGCGGGCGGCTCGCTGCGAAACCGAGAAAGTCCCAAAACCGACCAAGGTGACCTTGTCGCCTTTGCTCAGCGCGCCCTGTAGATTCTTCTCCAAAGCACTCATCACTTCGTTCGCCTGGTTCTTACTGATCTTAGCGTCTTTGGCGATTGCGTCGATCAACTCCGTCTTGTTCATAAACGTCTCCTCCTTCAGGTGATTACGACAATTGTGAATTGAACCCCTGACAAAGCTGAAATGCGTTCAGATGGTTTCGCGATTTCGGCAAAACCGGGACTCCGGGCTGCTCCAAATCCCTCTCCGAACCCGCGTTGTACCGGAATCCTCCAACCTGTAGTTCTGATTGTGCCAGTCCTGACGCGGGAAATCCAGTGATTACTGCCACGAAATTAGGATTGGAGAGCCTTCTGGGGGCGAAAAGTGGCCTCAGCGGTCAGAATCTTCGTCGTCTTCGGTCCGATGCCCGAGATGTATGGAACGGGTGCCGTGTCGCCTCTTGATCAGATCGACGGCCGCAAACAGCCGCTTTTCCTTTTCAGCGGCCTGGCTGTCGAACAGGGATGACGCTGAACCAGCCGGGGCCTCGAGGTCGGAAAGGCCAACACCGATCAGCCGTATCGGCGATCCGGCGTAGCCGCTCTTCTCGAACAACCCCCAGCCGATATGAAAGATTTCGCGGTCGCTTTGAGTTGCCTTCTCGATCCGGCACTGACGCGTGTGGGTCTCGAACCCCTTCAGCCGTATTTTGACGTGCACGACCCGGCCGGCCAAACCCTCGCTGCGGGCCAGCCGGCCGACGTCCGAGGACAGGTGAAGGAGCGTGTCATGCAGGATCTGTATGTTGCTGGTGTCCTCGTTAAAGGTGACTTCGCGCGAGACCGACTTCCGTGCCTCGCTCAGGCCGATCTCGGCCGAAGCAATTCCATGCGAACGTTCGTGAAGAGAAGAACCGGTCTTCTCGCCAAACTGCTTCTGGAGTTCCGAAAGCCCGAAGAAACGTAAATCACGGATGGTCTCGATTCCCGCCTCGTGGCATTTCTTTTCGAGCACCTTGCCGACCCCGCTTAATTTCGAAACGGGAAGCGGATCCAGGAATGACTGGACTTGTTCCGGCGGGACGACCGTCAAACCGTCCGGCTTCCGATAATCAGAAGCCAGTTTCGCAATGAGTCGGTTTGGACCGATGCCGACCGAAGCGGTCAGCCGCAGCTGTAATGAGATTTTCCTCTTGGCCAGAAGTCCAATTTGGTCGGGCAAGCCGAAGAGGCGCTCCAAACCGGTTATATCCAGAAAAGCCTCATCGACCGAGACCGGTTCGACCACAGGAGAGATCGTAGCGAGGATCTCCATGACCTGTCGGGAGACGGTCAGGTAGCGCGCCATATCGGGACGAAGGTAAATCGCCTTCGGACACCTCCGGTAGGCCTCGGAGATCGGCATGGCCGATTTGACTCCAAAAGCCCGGGCTTCGTATGAACAGGTGGAGACGACTCCGCGGGTGCCGGGCTCTGCCCCGACGATGACCGGCAAGCCCATATATTCAGGATGATCGCGCTGCTCGATGGCCGCGAAAAAAGCATCCATGTCCAGATGCATGATGAGGCGTTCGTGTTCCATGGCGCGTGCGCATGATTATGGCACGTCGGCGGGGAAGCGTCAGCTGCGCGTCAGCCGGCAAGGATCAGCAGTGGGTCGCAGTGGTTGCAGGCGCTTCTCTTGAGCTGCTTTTCGGGGCGCGCTAGACTGAAATTGCGTCCCAAGTGGCTGCAAGGTGGGTGACTCACGAGCCAGGCCGAAAGGCTCGGTAAGATTATGGGACACCCCGTATAAAGAGGTTACTTGGGACGCTTTCTTTTGTCCTGACACCCTTCGTCCCTTCGGCCTTCGCCCCCGCTTTCCCCGGTGATACAATCACCCGCCGAAAGCTATGTTCGACGTCGACAAGGTTAGATCTCAGTTCCCCTCAGTTCGCTGTCAGCAGGCGATTTTCTTCGACAACCCGGGCGGAACCCAGATAGTTCAGCCCTCTTTGGATCGAATCAACTCCTACCTGCTGGGCTGCAATGCCAATCATGGCGGAGCTTTCAAGACGAGTATCGAATCGGACCAGATTCTTGCCGAAGCTCACGCGGGTCTTGCCGTTTTTCTCAACGCTCGGTCTCCGGATGAGATCGTCTTCGGCCCGAACATGACCACCCTCACGTTCATGCTCAGCCGATCTCTTGCGAAGACACTCAACCCTGGCGACGAAATCATCGTTACGCGGCTGGATCACGACGCCAATATTGCCCCCTGGTTGACGATCGCCGAGGATCGGGGCTTGACCGTCCGCTGGGTGGATATACAGCCGGAGGATGTAACTCTTGATATGGAGGACCTGGACAGGCAACTGAGCGCTCGGACAAGAATCGTAGCCTGCGGGTACGCCTCGAATGCCGTCGGCACTATCAACGATGTCCGGGCGATTGCCGCGAAAGCTCACGCGGTCGGCGCCCTCTGTTTCGTGGACGCCGTTCAGGCTGCCCCTCACCTCCTGATGGATGTTCAGGATCTCGATTGTGATTTCCTGGTTTGTTCCGCCTATAAGTTTTTTGGTCCGCACCTGGGGGTTCTCTACGGCCGGTTGGATCTGCTCGACCGTCTGTTCGCGTACAAGGTCCGCCCGGCCAGCGATGAGCCTCCAGGCAAGTTCGAGACTGGGACCCAGAACCACGAAGGGATCGCCGGGACGTTGGGAGCGGTCGAGTATCTGGAGGGTCTGGGTCGACAGTTGGGTGCTCGCGGCGCGTCGGCCGGTGCCGGGCGTCGTGAGTGCGTGACGGCGGCGCTGGAGTCGATTCGTTCCTACGAAATCGGTCTGCAGCGGAGGCTCATTCGGGGATTGATGTCGATACCCGGCGTCACGATCTGGGGAATTGCGAATGAGGAGTCGCTGGCAAAGCGGGTGCCGACCGTTTCGTTTACGCTCGACGGCTGGCATCCTCGTTCGCTCGCGGCACGGCTGGCCGAGTCAGGAATTTACACCTGGGACGGCAACTACTACGCGCTTGCCGTGATGGAACGACTTGGCCTTCAGGAGACAGGCGGGATGTTGCGGGTAGGGTTGGTGCACTACAACACCGAGCCGGAGATCGAGAAGTTCCTGGGGCTGCTGGACCGAATCGCAGGAGGATCTTGAGATGCAAAAGACGATCGTGCCAATTCTGCTACTGGCTCTTCTTGCGATGGGCCCCGGTTGCAAACATCACCGGGAGGGCTCGTCCGCGGGCTTCGAACTGCGGGTCGACGCCGGAAACAGCGCGAGCTACAAAGACCTCAACGGCAAGATCTGGGAACAGGACCGCGAGTACGGGCGTGAAGGGTACGGGTTTGTGCGGAGTTACGGGGACAAGGTAGACCGCGGCTGGAGTGCAAAAATTGCAGGGACTGATGAGCCCCGGATTTACCAGACCGAACACTGGGGAGTCGAAAGATTCGCTGCGGAAGTCCCCGATGGACGCTACCGGGTCATCCTGCATTTCGCCGAGACCTGGGATGGGATCGACAAAGAAGGTCCGAGGGTTTTCGATATCAAAATCGAAAATAGCGAAGTTCTCAAGGGCTTTGACATTCTAAAGGAAGCCGGGGCGATGCACACGGCTGTGACCAAGGAGTTCCGAGACATCGAGGTCGACGACGGAAAGCTGGACATCAGATTTATCCCCAGGCATCAGAATCCGCTCATCAATGGCATCGAAATCATCGGGGAACCGGTGACCGCTGACCGCTGACGGCTGACCGCTGACGGCTGACGGCTGACGGCTGACGGCTGACCGCTGAC
>RPQK01000065.1 GCA_003819755.1 Acidobacteriota bacterium
CTCCTACTACGACTACGTGGTGCTGTCGCGCGACGAGGCCCAGAAGAAGATTCTGCTGCAGATTGCGATGGTCCGTCAGAGCCTCCTCAATGACTATCTGATGCTACTCAAGGAACTCGGCCTTACTCCGTCGGCCGTGCGACTATCGAGCCTGGCGCTGCACCAACTTCTGGCGCTCCATAAGGCCGGATACCCGAAGAAGGAGCCGGTCGTGATTCTGGATGTGAATCCGGGGAGCGTCGAGACCGTCGTTGTGGTCAGCTCAGAGCGGTTCTTCGCCGAGAAACTCGACGTCGCGGATGGTGCTCTGCCCACTGAACGGATTATCCGGCATCTCTACGACTTTCTTTCCCGACTTACCCTTAAGACGCCCGGGATAGCACGAATCTACTTGACGGGCTCCCTCGGGTCGGACTTGCTCGAGCAGCTCCGCCAACGTTTCTCGGACTGCGAGATGCTCGGTGACAAACTGAAGGTTAAGGGGTGGGCCAACAGGATCGAGCTTTTGACCGCGGTCGGGCTGGCCACAACGGCACTGAGCAAGTCCCAAGCTGCGAAGATTAACCTGGTTCCTCCCGAGCAGCGGGTGGTTGCGAGAAAACCGAGCGTCATACCGACCTTGGTTCTCGTCTGCCTTCTCCTGGTGATGGCGGCTTCCGCCGGAACGAGGGAATACAAACAGAG
Source organism: Acidobacteriota bacterium (assembly GCA_003819755.1). GTDB lineage: Bacteria > Acidobacteriota > UBA6911 > RPQK01 > RPQK01 > RPQK01. Next base: position 685 of record RPQK01000065.1, read on the forward strand.
CAGCACATTCCTGGGAAAGATTGACAGCGAAGTCCGAAAACTGCAGCCCCAGGTCACCGAGGTCTTGAACCTGAGGAAGCAAGTGGGCGAAAAGCAGAAGGAACTGGACGAGATCAGAAGCCTGATGCAGGGTGAACAGCAGGTGCTGATGGTTCTGAAGGACCTGACTGAACGACTTCCGGATGACACCTATCTGCAGAATCTGACCATCGAGCGTGGCCAGGTGGTCCTGTTTGGCTTTTCAGGGTCGGGGGGCGCTCTGATCCCGGCGCTCAGAGCCTCCAACCACTATAAGAGTGTATTGTCGAAATACACGACGAAAGATCCGATTACTAAGAAAGAGAAATTCAACATCGAGGCGGCGCTGAAGACGGAGTAGGCGTTCAGCGTTCACCGTTCACCGTTCACCGTTCAGCGTTCAGCGTTCAGCGTTGTAACAGTGAGACGGCAACGGAATAACGGTGAACGGAATAACGGTGAACGGGAGTAAATATGAAGAAGCTGACCAGGAGAGACAAGCGGGCGCTCATCGGGGGCGCGGTTCTGGCTTTCCTCTATCTTTTGGTGTTCCATTTGATTTTGCCTTTCTACGAGGCTGGAACCACCGTTGATTCACAGCTGGACCAGAAGAAGCAAATGTTGCAGCGCGCGGTCAAGACGATTCAGGAACGGGAAGTCTACGCAGCGCAGGTGGCGGAAATCGAGAAGGTTCTCGCCCAGTATGAGCAGAGGCTCCTGGATGCCCGTGATTCCACCACGGCAGCCACGCAACTGGACGAGATTGTCCGCGCGCTGGCGACCGAGAACAACGTCACGCTGACGAAGAGCAATCCCTTGCAGGATCGGAAGGCCGGGGAGCGCTACACGAAGGTGACAATCCAGATCAACCTGGACGGTGAGATGGCCGCCGCGACGGCCTTCCTTTATGCTCTCTCGGTCCATCCCAAGTTCCTTTTGATCGAGAACTACTCGGTCAGTAAGTTTCGGTTAACCAATAATGTGCAGCCGCGCATGGATGTTTCGGCATTCATTCGGCTTTCCTGATGCATCCTGCATCTGAATAGGTTGAGTATGGGAAGACGGCTCCTTTTAGCCAATGTGGTGCTCCTGGTCGGGATTATTCTCCTGGCGAGGTACGTCGCGGATGCGTGGCACCAGTACGACGATAAGCAGAACATCAAGACGGTCCTCGCCGGAGCGATCAGAGGCCGGCCGGCGGAAGTGTCGGTGAAAGCGCCTCCCCCGCCTGAACCGCCCCGTCCTTACCCCGACTTCACGGTCATTCCGGAGAAGGACCTTTTCATGCCTGAGCGGCGGCCGCCTCCGCCTGTCACCGCAGAGGTGAAGGAGGTTGCGCCCGCGTTGCCCAAGAAGCCGTCCTTGAACGGTGTAACGACTAATGCGGGCAAGAAGCAGGCCCTCCTGACCATCTTCGAAGGCAACAATCCTAAGGGGTCGACCCGCGTTGTGAGTCTTGGAGATGATGTGCAGGGCTACACGGTCAGCGAGATCTCGGACACCACCATGAAAATGCGATGGAAGGACGTTGAGATTCTCGTCGACATGTTCGATTCCACTCCACAGCAACAGGCGGCCGCGCCTGCGGGTCGAACGTCTGCAGCGGTTACGATGATCACCATCGGGTCGGCTGCCGCTGCGGTGGAAACCGTGGCTGCGAGCGATAATCCGGCAGACGATCGACGAGGAGGCATCGAAGTCGGTGTCGTTGGAAACCAGGGGGGGACCGCTGGACAGCGAGGGCCGGGTCAGGGAGGAAGAACAGGAGAGAGCAACCGGGGGCAGATGGGCGGCAGAGGCAGCAGCATGGGCGGAAGCGGGACCATGGGCTTTCCTTCTGGCGGGTCCAACTCGGTCCCTTTCAATAGTGGAACCCGGCGCCCGAACGTTCGTTGATGGCCTTATTTAGGTAAAAACATGAAGCGAATACTGATCATAGGATTAATGGTGGTGACCCTGTGCTTACCGGCCTTTGCCGGCGTGGCGACAGGTGCGAGCTTCCTGCAGGCGGCCGCCACCACAAAGCGAACCGGACCGCCTCCCCCGCCTGATGTACTTCCGGGCGTCGTTGGCGGAGCGCCTGCGCAGCCGCAAAGGAGCAACGAGGAGTATCTGCAAGAGCTGCTTCAGCGGCGGATGGAGCGAGAGCAGCGGCGCAAATCCGGCCAGGAGATCCCCACTCGGGCCATCCCGGCTCAGCAGATCCTGCCGGGGACTCAAACGCCTGCCGCTCCGACCCCGACCCCTCCTGTAGAGGCTCCGGCTGTCGTGAAGACGCCTCCGGCCGCTGCGCCGGTTGCGGGAGCAGAACGGACTTTCGATTTCACTTTCAACAATGCGTCGATCGACACCGTTATCAGCCACATCATGAAGGAGCTTGGCTACTCCTACGTGATTGACCCGAAGGTTACTGGGACGGTCAGCATTTTTACCCAGAGGGGCATTCCACGAAGCCGCCTGTTCGGTGTTCTTGAACAGTTGCTCAATATGAACGGCCAGGGGATCGTCAAGCAGGGGGAATTGTACGTGATCGCTCCCCTGGGACAAGGGCCGCGCCTGTTTCCTGAGATTCTGGTGCGGCCGAAAGGCGAAGGCAAGAAGGAGAAGGAACAGGCCCCCACCGGACCGCCCACCGGCGACCAGAAACCAGCGCCCCAGAATCCTCCGGCGCAGACTCCACCGGCCCAGAACCCGCCGGGCACGACGGCAATGGAGCTGCAGCGAACGCAGGAGGCCGGGCAGCTGGACGCCGAGGAAGGGGTTATCACCTATGTTATTCCCCTGCATTACCTGGCTTCCGAGCACATGAAGCAGATGGCTCAGGTCTTCGTATCCGAGGGGGCGAATGTCATTGACTTCGCTCCCGCGAATATCCTGATCATTACCGACCATCGCCGGAATATCCAACAGGTCCTCGACATGATCAACGTGTTGGATTCACAATATTTCAGTATCAACAGCGTCGATCTGATCCAGATTAAGAACAATCTGGCGAAGGACGTCGCCGAGGATCTCGCCAAGATCTTTGCCCCCGGAGATAAATCAAGCGTTCGACTCATAGCGATCGAAAGGCTGAACAGCATTCTAGCCGTCACGCATGCCCCGTCCGTGTTGCAGGAAGTGAAGGGATGGATCGAAAAACTCGATTCGCCGTCCGCCAGCACTAATATTAAAACCTTTGTTTATCAGGTCGAGAACAACACGGCAATGAACATTGCCGACGTGCTCTCACAGCTGTATCAGGACGGTGCCGGTCTCCCCTCTTCGTCTGTGAGTGCGGAAGGGCGTGAAGGTCAAACGGTCGATCAACGCGGGAACTATCGCCAGCCTGGTTTTGTGCAGGACCGTTCTTCAGGACTCGGTGGTTCTTCGTCGATGTACGGCGGCGGATACGGTAACGGCGGGTATGGCGGTCGAGGCGCATTTGGCGGAGAAGTGGGTCCTTCTCTGCGGGGACGGCCCATGGCCAACCAGGTGGGCGTCAAAGCAGTGGTAAGCGGCAACCTGAAAGTAATCGTCAACGAATACAACAACTCGCTGATCGTCCAAGCCACCCAAGCCGACTACGATTTTCTGCTCGAAACCATCAAGCAGCTGGACATCCTGCCGCGTCAGTGCCTGATAGAGGCAAAAATATACGCTGTCACTCTTACGGATGACCTCTCTTTCGGCGTAACGGCCTTTTTGGAGAAGAGGGGAGCGCTCGCGCAAAACGAGACCGCCAATCCGCCGACGACTGGCTCGATTAGCGCCTCCGGCAGCGCTACAGGCGGCGCATTGTCCTTTGTGACCAGGACGATGATAGGGGCGGAAAGACAGTTGGAGGCGGCCATAACCGCACTAAGATCCAAGACCAGGGTGGAGCTGGTTGAGGCGCCCCGCCTGCTGGCAATGGACGGCATGCAAGCCACTTTTAACGTCGGCGCGGAAGTCCCGGTGACGACCGCCTCTTTCGGCGATCCCCTGCATTCAGGTTCAGCCACGTCTTTCGTGAATTCGATTCAATTCCGCCCGACCGGTACGACCCTGCTTATTTCACCGAGAATCAGCGCCAGCGGCATCGTTACCATGGACCTGGCGATCGAAGTGAGCTCGGCATCAGGCGCCGCCGGCAGCCTCACACCCACTATCAACCGGAACTATGTTGAGACATCGTTGATCGTAAGAGACGGGCAGACCGTGGCGATCGCGGGAATCATCAGCGACCAGATGGATGCGGGTCAGAGCCGCGTTCCCGTGCTTGGTGATATCCCTATTCTCGGAATTCTGTTCGGCACCACCACCCGGAGCAAGAGCCGAAACGAGCTCGTTTTCCTGATCACGCCTCATGTCATCCCGAACCTCCCGACCGCCACCGAGCTGACTCTCGAGTTCAGGCGGGCGATGCGCCGGGCCTACCACCTCATTCGCGAGAAGGAGACTGAGGAGCAGGAGTTGATCCGCGAGAGGCATGAAGAGGAGATGAGGGAGCTTCACGAGAAGAACAAGGCTCCAGAGCCGAGACCCACCCCGAGTGGCCCTACCCAGCCGGGCCAATAACCCCCAAGAAGTAGAATCATAGTCCCCCCAAGCAACCGTGGGTCCCATCTTCGGATGGGACCCTTTGATCTATCACCAATCAAACAGAGCCGCGAGCGGAGCGCCTTTTTGCGGAGCGACCCGGCCGGTTGCCTCTATTACAATCTGTTCGTAGTGCCGCCTTCAGGCGGGCCTTTCCGATCTAACTTGCTGCCGCATCCGCGATTCGAAAAGGCCCGCCTGAAGGCGGCACTACGAACGGATTATAGTTGAGGCAACGGCCGGGTCGCTCCGCAAAAAAGGCGCTCCGCTCGCGGCTCTGCTTGATTGGGCGTTCTATAGGCAAAAAAAAAGGCCGGCATGATGCCGGCCTTTTTTTGGATGGCCTGGGATGTCTACTTCTCGGGCGCTGTGAGCGCGGGCGCGAAGTGCTGTGCCTTCCGATAGATCTCGATGGCTTCCTCGAATTTGCCCTGATCTTTCAAAACCATGCCTTTAGACATCAACAAGGGGTACTTGCTCTCGCTCAGTCTCACCTTGGGCAGAGCCTCGTCCACCATCTGGCTGGCCAGCGAATACTGGCCGGCCTGACGAAGAGCGCGAACGATTTGAACGGTGGCCTGTACGAGCGGCATTTCGTTCTCGGCACTGAGATCCAGGCTTAGGATCTGGCGGTACTCCCCGATTATGCGGGAATACTCCTGGTTCTGAATGAGCGCCGTGATGATCTCATATTGGCTGCCGGCTATTTGTAACTTCGCCCTTTCATTCTGCCTTTGCGCGTGCAACGGCATGCTCAAAAAGGCGGTGAGCAGCAGAAGCGGTATGAACTTCCTCATTGTGAACTCCCCTTAGATAAGAAGGGATTTGACGTGGAAGCACCCAGGTCAAGAAATGGATTCTCGGGAGGGGTGGTCTTCTCCAACTGGGACAAGAAGGGGTTGCCCTTCACCTCGAAGTGATAGGCATCGATCTGGGCAAGGAGAAGCCTATCCGACTCCCGGTTGGCCCTGAATTCAAGCAAAGACCAGGAGACGACTAAAAGAAGCAGTGAACTGATCAGGGCATAACGGAGCTTAGGAACATTCCAAAACCGGAAGAGGCTGGACACGAAAGCCGAGACGGCCGAAACCTCCTCGGGTCTGTGCATCCGGCTCTCAATGCGGTACCAGAGGTGCTGCGGGGGCTCGATTTCCAAGGCGGACGAGCCGAGCAGGGCATTAAGATCGGACTGTTCACGGTAAAAGGCCAGGCAGGACGAACACGTATCGAGGTGCGTGCGGACCGGCTTGACCATCTTCGGGTCGCAACTCCCGTCCAGGAAAGCCCCGATTTGTATCCGCCAGTCTTCGCAGTTCATATCTTTTCAACCCGTGAACGCTTCATGTAGGCGGCTATGGCTTCCTTGACCATGAGCCGCGCCCTGTAAATATCCGTCTTTACAGAAAGAAGCGAACGTCCAACGACCTTGGTAATGTCCTCGTAACTCATTTTCTGAAAGACGGCCAGCACAAATACATCCCGGTACTTGGGTGTGAGTCCCTGGAGCGCCTGATTGATAACGTCATTCAGTTCTCCAGAGATCGCCAGCTTCTCCGGGTCCGGCTGCCTAATGTCGTCTCTCAGAAAGTTGTAATAACCCGCCTCGTCATCGTCAATCGAGACCTCGGTGGCCCGCTGCGTCCGTCTCAGCTTCTGGTAGACTTCGTTTCGCGCGATGCGATAAAGCCAGAAGCGAAACTGATTGGCGTCCCGCAGATGCTTCAACTCGCTGTGGACCTTCAGGAAGGTCTCCTGAACGAGATCTTCGGCATCTTCTACGGATCCGATCAGCCTCCAGACGAAGTTGTAAACCGGCTTCGAAAAGAGGACGTAAAGCTCGTAAAAGTCCTGTTCGGAACCGCTTTGGGCTCGCTTAACGACTTTCTTGAGCTGTTCGGGGCTGAATTCGCTGGGCATGTAAAACGAGTGCGCAAATCGCGATCGCCCCTCAACCTAACAGCCCGTTTTCCCAAAAGCAACGGTAAAAGATGTTTACGGAGATCGAAAGTTGCGTCCGTTTCTTCTCCATTATGCTCGCCTTATCCTCCGGCTTCCAGCTAACCCCTTACCTGACATCTGGTTTGCGTGGTTCGTAGCCTCGACCTGATATCTTGTTTTTCCTTTACTGAACGCTCGGCATCTTGTATAAGGAAAGGTCAGCAGCGTTTTGGGCGGAAGTGTTTTTGGGCAGATGAGGATCCGATGAGATTGGGCCGGATCGGAAAATGGGCACGGTATTTGGGTGGCGCCGTTCTTGTTTTGTCTCTGCCTACCTTCAGCTATCTGGTTCCCCGGACGGATCTGGTAATGGGTCCCCGGACCAGCCCGGCCCTTGAGCCGAGCATTCCCCGGGCGGCGGTTGACCAGGAGTCCCGCCAGCGGGGGTCTATGCAACCGTTCGTGGCTGCGCCTCGTTCATCCTCCTTTTTTGTCTCGCAACCCGGACCAGCCCGGCCCGGAACCTTTTCAACCGTGAAGGGCCAAGAGCGGAAGGTCTCCAGTTCAACGACCGGCAGGTTACAGTCGCAGGTGTTGCCGGCAGGGGGCAAAACCACGCCGGTAGTCGCCCGAGTCGCGCGCGGTCCGCTGGGGCAAATCCTCCCGCCGGCGCGTGCGGTTGACCGGCGCTCTTATCCTCCGGTGTCCCCGGCCTACTCTCAGGACTTAAGCAGCTTTGAGCAGGGCTACGAAACAGCGATGGGACAGTTGTTTCAGGGCTACCCCCCAGGCTTGGGTGGGTACGGGGGCAACCCGTTTAACGATGCTCTTAATCCGGATGGTAAGACGGACAAGGGTGACGGCAATGGCGACGGTAACGGGAACGGGGACAGCGGAAACGGAAATGATTCGGGTGGCGGGGACACTACCCCGCCACCGCCGCCGCCACCTCCAAACGATGGCAATGGTCCGGCTACGAAGCACTACACCTTTCTTCTGGTCGGTCAGTTCGAAGGGGTCCAAGCCGAAGGCCGCGTATTCCGGGGTTACCGCGACGAGGACGGTGGTTTTTTGATTGAGGGCAAGGGCAGAGTCAATCCTTTCCCGAACATCATCGGTGGTGGAGCCGTTCCCTTTCGTTTCCCCGAAAATCAGCAGGTGGTCAGCGATGACGTGAACGGCGACGGAAGGCTCGACCTGGTGGTGACAAAGCTGGAGTCCCAAGGGTCCCGCATTGAGCTCTACCTGCGCGAGTCCTCCGGTCTCTACCGGCTTGAGGCGAGCGGATTCTTTCTGTGGAAAGCCGTCGCCAGCATCGACCTGCTCGATTTCAACTCGGACGGTCAGCTTGATGTGGCGGTTCTCTTCCGAAACTCGGCTAATCTGTTTATCTACGCGCGCGAGGGCAAGGAGTTTAAGTATTTGAAGGAAATAGTTCTTCCCTTTGAACCCTCAGTGGTGGTAGATTCCGTGTTCGAAGGTTTTCCGAGGGAGAGGCGGCTTCACGTTTTCGACCTCTCCTTTCAACGGGTTGCGAGTTTGACAGCCCGCAGCCCCGGCGTTTTTTTGCTTGGCTTGCCCGGGGTGAAGAATTTCACAAGTTTCAAGCTCGATGGCGAGGAGGGCGGGCCAGCTGAAACGGAATTGCAGGTCTTCGAAGATTCGGGAGGAATCGCCTTGGCCGAGAAGAGGGGGGAAGCTTGGGTGGTTCTAGGTCGCTTTTCAACTTCCGTCCGGTACCCCGTTGTCGTTTTCGGCGATTACCTGAACACGGGTTCCAGACAGCTCATCTGTCTGCCTTAGTCCTGATGATCACACACAGCAAAAAAGGTGCGACTTTTGGGCTACAGCGGCATCTTTCACTGTCGAATTTTTTGGGTAGTCGGGAGAGATGTGCCCCAGACGGGTGAGCAAGACATAGGAAGAAAAGAAGAAACACCGAATGGGAGTGGTCGTGTTTAATCCGATTTGGGACCGGGATTAAGAAGTCCGACGAGAAAACGTTCTTGTTCAACTTTAACTAAGGAGTGAGAAGCATGAGCAAAGTGAGAGCAATTGTATTATTGACACTGGTCATTGGGGTGGCTTTCGGATCTGCTGCAGCGAAAGATACGCCCTTCCTGCAAGCCAATGCGACGGCTGATCAGGTGGCCCTGTTTGCCCCCTTCCTGTCCTATGGTCAGGCTGCTGGAATCCAGACCGCCCTTTCCGTTAGCAACGTGCTCAACGCCCCCACGGGAGTTCTGCCAGCCACGGGATTGAGCCGGAACGAAGGCAGCATCGAGATTTACTTCTATACCTCTGATGGCGACGCGGTTGTCGTCGAGACCGAGGACAACTCAATCGGCAACGGCGTGTTGGATGCCCAGGGCGAGTTGAGGCCGGGCCGGACCTGGACCGCTCTGTTGAGCCAGATCCTCTCGGAAGCGGATGCGCTTCCGGCCGCCAACGAGATCGTCGCCGGTTATGCCTGGATCATCTGCAACTGGGACGGCGCTCAAGGGACAGTCACGGTGTTCTTTCCCGATTTCGGGTTCGCACAGAGCTTGAACCTGGAGCCGACCTTTGGCAGCGGCGGCGCATTGTCGCTTGGTGTTCCCGTCATAGTTCCCTAGTCGCTCTTGTCCGACAGGGGAGGAGAGAAACAAAAGGGCCGGTACTCTTGCCGGCCCTTTTTCTTTATTGATAGAGTGAAGTCTCGCATTATGATGACATTCATCCTTCTCTGGTCTCTCGTCTCGCTTGCCTTCCCGCATGAGAGCGAACTGAAAGAGACGGTCTCCGCCTATTGGAATCTGATGGCCAAGGGCGAAAAGGCCTCCGCGTTGAAGTTCGTCGTGGAGAGCTGCCAAAACGACTTCATCAATCGGGTTGAGCCGAAAATACAAACCTGGCGGTACGTCTCGGCCGACTCCGTTTCTGAAACAGAAGCGACCGTGACGATCGAAATGGAAGCCCTCTTCCGAGGCGCTCAGATTGCGTCTGGATTTCAGAAGATCACCAAGCGTGAAACTTGGGTCCGCGACGGCAATTCCTGGAAGCTCCGGGTCACGAAGCCGTCGATGGAGTCACTCGGGCCCCTGGTCTCCGGGCCGCAGAAGGCGGCGCTGCCAAAAGGGTTGCGCGTCACTCCAACCGTGCTGAAGATTCAGTTCCTGAACAAGTCCCAGACCGGACGGTTACGCATCGAGAACGGAAACGATCTCGCGGCGCAGGTCGTTTCAGCGAAGTTTGACAAGACCCGTTTCGAGCTGGTCAAGTGGCCCGACCGTATCGAGCCGGGCGAGGTGGCTGAAATCGTCGTGCGCTACAAGGGGACAGAAAACGACAAGAACCTGGAAAGCCAGTTGAACCTCGTTTTGAAGGAAGGCGACCAGGAAGCGAAGCTGTTCCAGGTCCCGGTCATTTACAACTACTTGAGCGACGGGGCCAGGGGGCTTTTTGGACTGACTGAAGAACAGGCCCAGAAGCTGAAACGCGGCGACAAGGTGACCCCGGTTTTGAAGGTGCCGCCGAAGTCGCCTGAGGCGGGCACCCCCCCGCCAGCAGAGAAATAGGCTTCCATTGTCTAGGAGAGGCACGGGATACCGCTAACCGCTGACCGCTGCTTCTTGCGGAGTCTCGGGTGATCCTTTTGCGGCAAGGCTACCAGCCCCTCCCAAGGCGGCAGGCACCGGTTGGGAGCTCGGAGCCACTAACAGCCCGTCAGCAGTTGGCATGATTTCCGCTTCTCAATCCCTTCTGAAAGCCTCTGGCCCAGCAGAAGAGGCCCCAGATTACGGCGGGGAAGAGGACGATTCCTCTTAACCCGTCTTGCCAGCTGCTTCTCCACAGCCGGAGCAGGATGCGGGGGGCACGCAGGAACGGAAGAGCGTAACTCAGAGCGGGGAATGCTCGCAGCCACGATCCGCTCGTCTGGTGGCTGGCCCGGTATCTGCCGCTCCAATAACCGAGATCCGTGAGATGAAGACGGACGTTGTGCCACCCTGTCCGTTGACGATGGCGTATGACCGCTCTCCCTTCAAAGTGGAACCCGCTTTGCCATTGCCGGCAAAGCAGCAGGTCTTCAGCCATGCCGTAATTTTCATCGAAGCCGCCGCGTGCCAGGAACTCCTCTCGTCTCAGCAGCAGGTTCGAGCTGGAGAGGGCGGCTCGGGGACCGGACGGCAAACCCGGAAGGTATTCGGAAAACTCGAGCCAGTAAAGAATGAGCCCTGACAGGGAGTCGGGGTTGGCGTTCGCGACCGCCCCGCCGATGAGAGAGAGATCAGGCCGCACGGAGAAAGTCGCGAGCAGCGTTTGCAGCCAGTCGGGAGCGGCAACGGCGTCCGCATCGAGAAAGGCCATGAGATCTGCGCGTGCACGGCGGGCCCCGAGGTTGCGCGCGGCGCCTGCAAAAAGGCGCTGTTTCGACTTTACGACCTGAAGTTGCGGGTAGAGTTTCCCCAGCCAGTCGGCGGTGTCATCCCCGGACGATTCCACCACCAGCGCTTCCACGGACTTGTCGGTTTGCTGCGCAAAGATGGAATCGAGAGTTGCCCGGATGGTCGCCCGGCTCTTATAGGACGGGACGACAAAACAAACGTCGGGCCGCATGGTCTAGATCCTTCCCTCCCTGACCGGCATCCGGAATCCGGCTTTCGCTCCGGAGATGATCGCCTTCGCTCTCTCCCCTTTCAAGGTGAGGAGGTTGTAAAGGATGCTTCCGCCCAGGGTCAGCAGGAAATAAGGCCACCGGGCGGTTCCCGGGCGGTGTTTGCGCATGAAATAAACGGCATTTCGGCGGGTCCAGAAGACCTTTTGCAGCGGCTGGCTCTGGGTGCCGTGAGCGCCCCAGTGAAGGGCCTTGGCAAACGGGCAGTAGTATGCCCGGCAGCCCTGGCGTCGGGCTCGGTACAAGAAGTCCAGTTCTTCGTGATACATAAAGAAGCTCTCGTCGAAGAGCCCTACTGATTCGGGCACGGCCGCGTCCATCAGGAGGACGCTCCCTTGCAGAACGTCTACTTCCCGGAGCTGATTCCACTGCGGCCCGTCCCTCGACTCTTTCCCCTCAAAATCGGCGAGGACATGGTGCCACCGGAGGTTACCCCACGCCATGTCCAGCCGGTCCGGGTGATGCCACTGAAGAATCTTAGGCCCATATATCCCCGGTTCTTTTCCCGAAGCGAAGCTTATCATCTGGGTGAGCATATCCGGGTCGGCGAAAAGGTCATTGTTAAGAAGCAGGTAGTAGGCGGGACGCGGCCTCTTGCCGGCCTGAACTTCGCGCCAGACGTGGTTGATTGCAGCCCCGTAACCCAGGTTCTGCTTCAGGCGCACGATCTCAATCCCGGGTTGGAGATCTTCAAGAGAGTCGTCGGTCGAGGCGTTGTCAACGACCACCAGGTGGACCGGCTGGTACCTACTGGCCAGCAGCGCCTGGACCGCGGGTCTGAGCACGTTCCCCCCGTTCCAGTTCACGCAGATCGCTAAGACGTCCTCATGAGCCGCCATAGGTCTTCCCGCCTGCCTCTTTCCGCTTGTCTTAGGATTCTACGCTTGGTGAGCGCGTGTCCGCTTGCCGAAATGCCCGCGACGAGTCCCTTGACGAAGGACTTCAGATGCCCCGCTTTAAGGAGGTGGAAAAGAAAACTGCGCATCCAGCCGAAGGCCAGCCAGGGACCGTGTTGCCAAGGCTGGTAGGTCAGCATCAGCAGCCATCGGTTCCTCGTGATCCAATAAACCCGCCTGTCCGAATAGAAAACCCAAGGTTGCGCCCCTCTGGCCGTGGGTTTGTGCGGGTCGGAGGCCGCTTCCATGTGGTATACGATTGCGGCGGGTGCATAGAGGCAGTCAAAACCAGCGAGGTGGGCGCGCAGGCTGAGATCAACATCCTCCAGGTACATGTAGTAGCGCTCGTCGAAAAGGCCTATCCGGTCGAAGAGCCGGCGTCTGTAGAAAGCGGCTCCGGCACTGGCCCCCATGACCGGCTCCAGGCTCGGATAGCAGGAAGCAGGCTGACCGGTGCCTCTCTTCAATGGCATGCCCGTACGCAGATACCGGTCCCCCGCGCTGTCCAGACGATCCCTTTCCCAATAATTGAGGATCATTGAAGCGACGATGCCGCACTCTGGGTTCTGCTCGAGGACTTTGACCCCCTGTTCAACCCAGCGCGTGTCGGCCTCCGTGTCGTTGTTCAGGAGGGCGATAAGCTCAGTATCGCTTGAATCGATTCCTCGATTCACAGCCACCGCAAAGCCCTCGTTGCGGGGAAGCCGGAGGTAGCCGAAATCAGGAAAACACTCAGCCATCACACCGGGTGTGGAGTCGACCGAGCCGTTGTCGACGACGAGAACGCGAGGGGAGACAGTCTGGCGGCGAAGCGCTTCCAGGCAGTGCCGGAGCAGGTCACTCTGATTCCAGGTGGGGATGATGACGGTGATCGAGGGCGATGTCATTGTCCTTGGCGGGCTCGCAAGACTCCCAGGTTGTAATAGTAACTCATCAGGTCGGGGTAATAGCGGCTCACGTCCGGCCAACCGCTTGTTTCGGAGAAGGCGCAAAGGGCGGTCAGGAGACCCATCCGGATTCGCCGCTGCCAGGGATAAGGGTGAACCTTGAGCACGCTCAGAAATTCGGCCATCTCCGGGTGTTTCTGATAGAACCGCCAGGCGGAGTACCCGACTTTCTGCTGCCGGCCTATAAAGGAGCGCAAAGAGGTCGGGTGGTCATGCCAGGCAACAGCGTCTGGTTCGTAGACCAGGCGCATTCCCCTTTCGGACAGTCTCAAGCTCAGTTCGATGTCTTCCCAACCATACTCCTGGAAGTCTTCGTCGAAGCCGCTCGAGGCCAGGAAAAACTGCCGGGCGATCGAGAGATTGCTGGTGTAGAAGAAATTGAACGGGACCTTCTCCGGGTCAGCGATCAGTGAGAAGCCGAACTGCCAGCCCTGCTCCCCGATGTACTCCATGAAGCGGCTGACGACCAGACGGGGTGCCCAGCGTGTGCGACCGATGATGACCAGACGCGAATCAGGAACCCATTCCGCCCGGACCTGACGGGCGCGAGCATGATGTGACAGAAATCCAGGGGCGGGGATCGTGTCGTCGCCCAAGAACACCAGGAAATCGCCTCGAGCCTGGCGCGCCCCGAGGTTGCGTGCCGCCCCCTGTTTACGGTTCGACTGGCGCATGTAAACCAGGCTGACAGCTGACCGCTGCCCGCTCGGATGGTGGGAGGGAATGGAAATTGCCGGCAGCCGCAGGTCCCTTCTGGAGATGGGACCTGGCGATCCCACATCATCCGTCAACCTTCCCTCCTCAAGATTCTTGAGTGGCGTGCAGGGACAATCGCAAGGTCCCATCTGAAGATGGGGCCTACGGTCGCCGGCGACTTCGTTTGTTTCACACCCACTGACCTCCGACCACCGGCACATCAGGTCCTTGACTCTCCGCTCGGTATCATCAGTGGAACCGTCGTCGACGACGATGACTTCAAAGGAAAAAGGGCGTTGATCCCCTTCTGCGGCCTGGTGGATCAAGGCTTCGAGCGTTTGAACGAGAATCTCGGACCGATTGTAGGTCGGGATCACCACGCTAAAGTCCACGATTTACTCGCTCCAGGAAACGACGCCAGGCGGCCGCGAAGCCTTCGGTCCGGCAGGTGCGGATGAACCGACGTAAGCCGCTTGAGGCGAGACTAACGGGATGAGCCGACACTTGGCTTTCCTGCCACTGCAGAGTCTTCAGCTCCCGTCGAAGGAGAGCGACTTTTTCCTCCAGCTGGTCCTTTCCGTCTTGGACAGCCGGAGGGCAGCCGAACGGTTCGAAGAGTTTCGAGATCTCGAACATGTCGAGGTTCGTCTTTTCCACATTCAAATACTCGGCCTGTTCCACGATCGTTCGGAATGGATCGACAAACAGGTTGAAGATCTCGGTATCCGGCCTTTGCCGCATGGCCTGAACCGTAGCGCGTTTGCGTAAAAGGGAGGGCAGGTTTTCAAGAACATCGTCGAGCGCGACCAGATGGTTCAAAGCGTCGAGGATCTGAAAATGAGCGGACCGGTCGCCATGGTCCAGGCGTTGTCGAGCTGGGGCCCAGAGATAGAAACGCTCTTTCTCGACACCTGAAAAGAGGACCGCCCTCTTGATAGCCATGACGACGGCCAGAGGAAAAATTTTCCTGAAGGCTTCGTCCTCGTAGTTCTTCAGCACCGTGAGGAGGGCGTTGCGATGCATCAGGTAGCGCATCTTCTCGTTCGCCTGGGTCTTGAAGGTGCTGTGACCTTTGTGAAAAGCCAGTGACTCTGGTGCGAACGCGATTTCGTGGCCCGCCAGCCAGAGGCGCCATCCCAGGTCGACGTCTTCGAAAATGGCGAAATAGTCCTCGTCAAATCCCCCTGTGCGCCGGAATACCTCACGGTCTACGACCATTGCCCCGCCGCAGGCGAAGAGGATTCGGTCGGGATTCGACGCCGTTTCCGCGGGCAACCCCACGTCACGCTGGACGGCATAGCCCAGGTATTGGAGGGAGGAGCCGTTGAAGTCGATTTTCTCTCCCTGCCAGTCGAGGATACGAGACCCAACGCATACCACGCGGCCGGAAAGACGAGCGAGGGCGGCGGTTAACCACTTGCCGTCGACCCGCATGTCATTGTTGATGAAGGCCAGGTACTGGCCGGCGGCGGTCTCGGCAGCAAGGTTATTTGGCTGTGCGAACCCCTGATTGACGCTGTTTTGAAGGATCTTCACCTGCGGGTAACGGGTTCGAACGAATTCCTGCGAGCCGTCGCTGCTTCCGTTGTCGACCAGGATGATTTCCCTGGGTTGAAGGACGGTCAGAGAAGGCAGCAACGTCTCGAGATGGTCCTTCCCGTTCCAGTTGACGGTTATGACCGAAACGTCACAGGCGGATGGGGACATTGGGGGATTGTACAATAAGGTGAGCTATTTCCGCGTCGGTCCTGACCCGTCGTCGCTGAATGATCCGCCGGTGCGCGAGAGTGTCGGGCAGGTGCCCGAGGTTCCATGCGAAGTTTCGAAGTTGTGCGAGTTTCCGGCGCAGGGGCTGTCGGAGACCCAACAGGTGGAGCAGCACTCGCCGCAGATTGCCCGGTTCGTAGTTCTTGATCAAGGCCCTGATGTTGTTCCTTTCCCCAATCAGCTCCCGCCAGTCGAGACCTTTGGCTTCACGGGTCGAGCCGCCAAAATGATGCCAGGCAACCGCCCGTGGAGCGGCCAGTACTTTGAATCCGAATAACCAGAGCCGCCAGCCGAGATCGACATCTTCGTGGTACATGAAGAAGCGCTCGTCAAAACCGCCGGCATCTAAGAAGACAGACCGTCTGAAAAGAGCAGCCCCGGCGGAGGCGAAGATCACCTCGGGAGAATTGTCCCATTGACCTTCATCCAGTTCGAACATGCCCCGGTCCCACGTGTACCCAAGGTAGTTCATGGCTCCACCGACCCCGTTCAACCGCTCCGGGTCTGAGTAGAGGCGCAGCTTGGACGCTACGGCGGCGACGGCCGAATCGGTCATGGCCGCGGCGGTCAGGTTTTCGAGCCACGAGGGATCCAGCTTGATGTCCGCATTGAGGAGGGCGACGAATTCCGA